>NZ_SOCA01000008.1 GCF_004364345.1 Prosthecobacter fusiformis
AAGGACGTTCTTTTTGCGCACCAGACCACCGTAGAAAAGAGCCAAGCCAGGAAGGGTCATGAAAATGACCAGGGCAGTGCTCGTCATCTGCCAGGCGTTATGGCCAGGGCCAGGGCCTGCGATGTTGGACTTCCACTCGACATCACCGTCTTTACCGGCCTGGCCGTTGGTGACGTATTTTTCCAAGTCAAAGATCCGCTGCTCAACCGTTGGAGCGGCGGGTTCAGCAGCCGGAGCTTCAGCGGCTGGCGCTGGGGCTTCTGGGGCGGCAGTCTCCTGAGCTACCATATGGCCCAGGGAAAAAAGAGTAGTGACAGCGAGACCGCACACAAAGGTGCGCCAAGAGCGGGTGACCGGAATCATAAGTGGTTGGTTATATGTTGAAGGTTAGCGGATGCGGTTGGATCCGCTGAGCCATCAAAAATCAAACGGAAGCACCATTCATGCCAAGCCTTCATTTATTCATAACCCCTTGATCCACAAGCCTTTTTAGACCAACACAGTGCGCACATGAAGATTCTGAAACAGGTCATCCATCCAATACACCCATCTGCCCCTTCTGAAATTCCTCGAATGCCTGCTCGATCTCCTCATCCGTATTCATAACGAAGGGACCATGCCCCACCACGGGCTCGTTCAGCGGCTCGCCGTCCATGACCAGAAAATGAGTTTCCGCACGGGCATGGATATGGATGCTGTTTCCCTCCTTTTTAAACATGACCAGATCTCCCTCCTCAGCCTGGCCTTCATCGTTGACCAAGATCTCTCCCGCCAGCAGCAGCAGGGCGGTCGTATGGCCATCCGGCACGGGCAGCGTCACCGTCTTCCCCGCCCCAAGGGTCACATCCCAAAGCTGAATGGGGGAAAACGTCTGGGCAGTGCCCGCGTGGCCATCGTATTCCCCGGCGATCACCCGCAGGCTGCCCGCCCCGTCCGGCAACGCCACGGAGGGGATTTTTTCTTTGAGCAAAGTTTGGTAGCGGGCAGGAGCACCCTTGTCCGTAGAGCGTAGATTCACCCAAAGCTGCACCATCTGTAGCGTGCCGCCCTGACGGGTAAAATCAGCTGAATGGAACTCCTCATGGATGATCCCCCGCCCCGCCGTCATCCATTGCACATCCCCAGGGCCGATCTTGCCACCGCCGCCGCTGGAATCACGATGCTCCAGTTCCCCTTGGTAAACGATGGTCACCGTTTCAAAGCCCTTGTGCGGATGCGCCCCCACGCCGCGCTTTTCCTTTCCCGGGCGGAAGACGTGCGGGGCCGCATAATCAAGCAGAAGAAACGGGCTCAGCTCCCGGCCCAGGCCGTTGTAGTCAAAAACGGAGCGCACAGGAAAGCCGTTGCCCACCCAATGCATGGCGGAGCTGTGTTGGATACGATGGATCGATTTCATAGTTCTTAGATCGGTAGCGCAGTCTGGAGGGGATTCATCCGCCATCGGACCGCACAGGGGGTTGAAAATTCAGTCGTTCGCCTGGAGCAGAGCCTGTAGATCCAGAGCACGTGTAAACATGGCCAAGCTGCCATCGGCATGGCGGGGCCATTCAGCCTCTGGCCGGTCCCAATAAAGCTCCACACCATTCTGGTCCGGGTCATGCAGATACAGCGCCATGCTCACGCCATGATCCGCTGCGCCATCCAGGGAGATGCCCGCCTTTTGCAATCGGCGCAGAGCATCCGCCAGGGCACTGCGGGTGGGGTAAAGGATGGCCGTGTGAAACAGTCCCGTCGTCCCCGGCGCAGGCGGCTTCCCCCCGCGGCTCTCCCAGGTATTCAGGCCGATGTGATGGTGATATCCGCCCGCCGAAATAAACGCCGCGTCTTTTCCATAACGCTGCATCAGCGTGAACCCCAGCACCCCTGTATAAAACTCCAGCGCCCGCTCCAGATCCGCCACCTTCAGGTGGACATGACCGATGCGTACTTGCGGATGAATGGCCGGTGCTGCTTCAGGAATCATATTGCAACCATGACTCATTCTATACTCCCCTAAAATGCCAGTTCCTTGGCCTCAGCATGTTTGTGCTTTGGTCTAGGATATAAACAAAGACCCGCAGCACCGTTCGGCCACTGCGGGTCTTTTCGAATCTGTTTGGTGCGGTCGCTTCTTATTCAGCGGCTGTTTTGCGGATGGGCAGCATCTTTTGAGCAAAGGCGGCGGTGAGCTGATTGGAGGCGAAGCTGATAGCCGCACGAGCAGAGTCCACCACAGCAGCCATGCCGAAAAATTCGTGGGTCACACCTTCGTAGTTTTTGAGGGTGACGGTCACGCCTTGTTCCTTCAGTGCTGCGGCCAGCTTTTCACCATCGGAGCGCAGAGGGTCGATATCGGCGGTGATGATGGTGGTGGGTGGGCAGCTTTTCAAAGCGGCACCGGCCAGGGCAATGGAAAGCAGGGGATCCTTCGCATCCGCAGGGCTGGCCAGCGTGTGCTTGGCGAACCACTGCATCATCGGCAAGTTTAGGGGCTTGGCATTGGCGTGTTCACGATAGGAGGGCGTGTCCATGGTGGTTGCATCTGTCACCGGATAGACCAGCACTTGGTGCCGGGGCAATGGCAGGCCCTGGCGGGCGGCCATGAGGCTGACCCCCGCTGCCAGATTGCCACCAGCACTTTCACCTACCACGGCGACGCGGGACGCATCCCCGTTTAGCTCCTTGGCATTTTTCAGCAGCCATTGATACGCGGCAAAGACATCATCATGCGCCGCCGGAAACTTATGCTCCGGGGCCTGCCGATAATGCGTGGAGACCACCACCATCCCGCCAGCATTGCAGAGCGCGCGTGGGGTGGCATCATACGTATCCAGATCAGCAATGACCCAGCCGCCCCCATGGATGTATAGCACCATGGGAAAAGGGCCCTCACCAGCAGGGGTATAGATGCGCACCTTCACATCCACATCCCCATACTTGAAGGTTTCATTTTCCACATCGGCCACTTCTTCAGGAGCCTTAATGTCACGTTTTTTGATGAGGCTGGCGACAGCATCCGCAGGGCCGGGCTGCTTACGTGCCTCCGCTGGAGTCAGTGTTTCCAGCGGCTTGGGATTGAGCGCGGTCAGCTCATCGAGAACGGCCTGCATCTGGGGGTTTGGCACCGCCACAGAGGCTGCCGGGGTTTCGGTCTGCGCAGTCAAGGAGCCGCAGGTGAGAAGCATGGCAGCGATGCCTGCCGCCCCCTTGGCAATGCGGGGGATGGATGAGCGTGTGAAGTTTTTCATGTCAGAGTGAAGTTTCGTTTTCCAACGGCTTGCGGTGTCCTTTCAACATGAAGCACCCGCTCGGTTGACCGCTGAAGACAAAGGTGTTCGGCGGTGTGTCGGAAAGCGGTTGCATGCAATGCGCCTGCGGGATGAATCTTATTAGGCGCGACAGGTGTGCCATCCCCGATTTTATCCAGGCAGCGGCAGAGATGTGTTTCTTCAAAAATATAAACCAAACCCTCCTGACATAGGATTGTCAGGCGCCTCTGGCATCCTCTCACTCAGCTTAGGAATAACCAAAAAGATGAATACCGAACCCACTCCAGTGATCACCCGTTTTATTGAAGCCATGAACGCCCAGGATGGTGCCGCCTTTGTCACCTTGTTCACACCGGCCGCCATCGTCCATGATGAAGGACACACCCACCAGGGCCACCCGGAGATCCAGGCCTGGATTGAAAAAGCCTGGTCCAGCTATTCCCCCAAGGTGGAATTGCGAGATGTGCTGACGGCTGGCCCCAGCACTGTCTTTGCTGGCGAGGTTTCGGGCTCATTTGATGGCAGCCCCATCGTGCTGAAGCATCACCTGACCATCGCGGATGATCTGATCACGGAATTGCAGATCGCCCCCTGAGAACCGGGAATAAAAGTCCCGCCGGTGGCTCTGACGATGCACCTGACTACGACGGCTGAATGCCGCTGAATCCGTTGCATCGTCACCCCTCATCGCCATCGTTCACTCAACCATGAAAGCCATCAGCTTCCACCAATCCCTGCCCTGCCAAGATCCTGAAAGCCTCGTCGATGTGACCCTCGCTGAACCTGTTCCGGGGCCTCGTGATCTGTTCGTGGAAGTGCGGGCCATCTCGGTGAATCCGGTGGATACCAAAATCCGTGGTGGCGGCGGACCCGTGAGCCCTGGCCAGGCACTGAAAATCCTGGGTTGGGACGCCGCCGGGATCGTCAAAGCCGTGGGGGATGAAGTGACGCTTTTTGCCCCTGGGGATGAGGTCTATTATGCAGGTGACGTGGACCGCCCAGGCTCCTATGCAGAGCTGCAATGCGTGGATGAAAGACTGGTCGGTAAAAAGCCAAAAACGCTGAGCTTTGCGGAAGCTGCCGCACTGCCGCTCACCACCATCACCGCCTGGGAAATGATGTTTGATCGCATGCGCATCAGCGCCACGGAGCCGGGCGCCATCCTCATCGTCGGCGGGGCAGGCGGAGTCGGCTCCATCGCCATCCAGCTAGCCAGACAGCTCACCGCTTTAACCGTCATCGCCACCGCTTCACGCCCAGAGACTCAGGCCTGGTGCCTGCAGATGGGTGCCCATCATGTGATTGATCATGGCCAGCCACTGGCCGCCCAGATCAAAGCCCTGGTGCCGGATGGACTGACCCATGTGCTGGCGCTGACGAAAACGGAAGATCACTACGATGAAATCATCGAAGCCATGGCCCCGCAGAGCGCCATCGCCCTCATCGAAAATCCGGCCCGGCCTCTGGAACTGACAAAGCTCAAGGCCAAGAGCATCTCCCTGCACTGGGAGTTCATGTTCACCCGCGCCCGTTATCAGACGCCGGATATGGGCAAGCAGGGAGAGCTTCTCATCGAAGTGTCACGCTTGGCGGATGCAGGCCAGATCCAGACCACTTTAAAAACGGACCTCAGCCCGATCAATGCCGCGCAATTACGCCAGGCCCATGCGCTTATCGAAAGTGGCCGTAGCATTGGCAAGGTGGTGTTGGCGGGCTTTTAAACCTGACTGATTCACCACCGCTGCCTTCCTGCAAATCGCAAGTCTAACCAGCGGATTTGATTGCAAAACGCAGCTGTTTGCAACCCTGCCAGACTCAGATGAAATTCGCAAGAATCTCACGCTGAACATGTTACGCCAATCGCTCTCCTTTGGCACTGTCTATGCACTAATTAGCAATTACTGGTCGCCCCCTTAGTTTGATTCGCTGTCCGTGAGAGCAAGAGCAAACGGGGGCAAGCGACTGGTGCAAATTTTTAGACTTTCGTCGCTCCGGGCCTGTCGGAGTGGTTTGATGGATTCGGGAGATCTTTCATAACCACTCCGCAGGCCGGAACGGCGACCAACTGCGACACTTCTCCAGTTTTCCTGACCATGATTTTTGACCTCGTCCTCATCATCGCCTTATCAGGTGCCTTCGGCTTCACCGCAGCTTATACGCTGACACCTTGAGCGGTCGTGCAGATGAAGCGATGGATGTTTGACGCTCGACTTAGCCGCAGAGGGGCGGAGGAGCAGAGAGGGCTAATTTTTTGTTAGGCACGGAGGTTAAAAAGCCCCCCTCAAGCATGCAGGCAGGAGTGCCCGCATCACTTTCTGGCTCCACGCTACGAATGGCCAATTGATGAGTATTCTTCCTTCATCTCTCTGCCTGCTCTGCCCCTTGGCCTCTTTGCGGTGAATCGATCGATGTTTAATGCCCGCCTTACCCGCAGAGGGGCGGAGGAGCAGAGAGGGCCAAGCTGTCTATTATGGTGCAGCTTTCGTGTGCGCTTTGAAGAACTTCACGATGATTGGCGAGGTGTCCTTGCGGAATTCATGCCCTCCCGGATGCAAGGCGGTGACGACTGGATTTCCCCGAGTGGATGGGTAAATGGTGCACCGGTCATCCGCCTCCCAGGTCTGCCCGGCAGCGCATTCATTCAGACGTTTCAGCACTTCGATCGTCGCCTTCTGCCAGGTGAACTTCACTAGCGGATCATTCTCCCCCGCGATGTGCATGACCGGTTTTGGCTTGAGCAGTGACATCACTTTGGGTGCTGCCGAGGCTGAAGGAGCCACGGCAGCGAATACATCGCCACGCGTCCCCCAGAGCAGGTAGGTGAAGCCGCCCCCGTTGGAATGCCCCGTCGAATAAATGCGCCGCTCATCCACCTTCAAATCCGCCTTCAGACTGGCTAAAACGGCATCGAAGAATTTTAGATCGCGGTCTTCCATCGCCCCTGGTCCAGACTGCCAGCCGGGCTTTTTCCCTTGAGGATCTGTCAATTGCCCCGGCGTATTCAGCCCCTGCATGTAAACCACCACCGCCTCCGGCCATAGGGACGGGAAAGGAAACATCCGGGAAGCGTTTCGCATGTTTCCGCCATGGCCATGAAAAGCAAAGATCAAGGGGGAGGGTTCCCTCAATGCCTGCGGCGGGACATAGAGCAGCGCCTCACGATTGACTTCATCCACCATCCAGGTTCTGGACTGCAAAGACTCGGCTGCATGGAGGCTGGCAGCGGCCGTTAATAGAATGAGAAAGGAAAATACCCGGTTCATGCAACCATGGAACACCGCCCAGGCGCACGGGTTGCACCTCAAAATTCAGTTCCGCTGCTTCACACAACCACAAAAAAGCCCCGCTTTGCAGCGGGGCTTTTGAAAACAAAACAACGAAACAACGAACGCCAGCGGTTAACGCTTGGAGAACTGGAAGCGCTTGCGGGCACCTGGGCGACCTGGCTTCTTACGCTCTTTAGCACGGGAGTCACGGGTCAGAAGGCCAGCCTTCTTGAGAATGCCACGATGCTCAGGATTCACAGTGATCAATGCGCGGGAGATGCCCAGCTTGACTGCGCCGACCTGACCGGTGATGCCACCGCCGCAGGCGTTGACATTGAAATCGAACTGCTGACGTGTGTTAGTCAGGGCCAGGGGGGTCAGGATCTGGTTCTGCAGGGCGACAGTCGGGAAGTATTCTTCGAAGTCGCGACCGTTGACCGTGATGGATCCGGAACCGGCCAGGATGTGCACGCGGGCGATGGCGGTCTTGCGGCGGCCAGTGGCGTTGGTGATGGGCTTGCTCATGTAACGTGAATCTTAGAGGCTGAAATTAGGCGACCACTGTGAATGGCTTTGGGTTCTGAGCAACGTGAGGATGCTCTTCACCGGCGTACACTTTCAGCTTGGTGATGATAGCGTTGCCCAGGCGGTTGTGGGGGACCATGCCTTTGACAGCGCGGTGCACGAGGAGAATAGGGCGGCGCTGGCGGACTTTTTCCACCGTCTCCACCTTCTGGTTACCGATGAAGCCACCACGCTTGCTGGTGTAAGTCTTCTGCTGCTCTTTTTTACCCGTCACGCGGACTTTGTCAGCATTGATGACGACGACGAAATCACCCGTGTCCACATGGGGGGTGAATGTAGGGCGGGTCTTGCCACGGATCAGGTTAGCGGCGGCCACGGCGACCTGGCCCAGGACTTGGTCCTTGGCGTCAATGACCCACCATTGGCGGTTCATGTCGTGGGCTTTGGCAGAGAATGTCTTCATAAGGTTCTTGTGAAAGCGCGGTGAATGGCAACGAGCCGCCGCGTTAAAATGAGGGCCGCGAGAGTAAAAGTTTCTCGCCAAGTGTCAAACGGAAACTCGGTCTTATTCAGAGAGAATCTGTTTTCAGATCCATCCAAAAGGCCGCGCAGACCGTTTTTTCCTCCCCGTTGGATCGGGGTACCCTTCCCTCATAACTGGGGCGGAAGCGAAAAGAAAGCTTCTCTTGCACCTTTTTCCTCGCTCCATGGACGACTCATTTTATTTATTAAAATTATGAAATTTCTGTGGATCTTCTCATTTATGCTAAAATAAGATGTTTTGATTCTCTCAGTGCCATTTCTCCCGTGAAATTCATGACTCCCCCCGTCCCCTTTGATGAGCAGGAAAGGCTCGCCGCTTTGCATGAACAAGCCATCCTGGACACTCCAACAGAGGGGGAGTTCGATGAAATCACTGCCCTGGCTGCAGAGATTTGCGGGACCCCTATCGCCCTCATCACCCTCGTGGATGAGACTCGGCAGTGGTTCAAATCCCGCCTCGGAGTGAATGTACATGAGACCCCACGCGAGGTGGCCTTCTGCTCCTACTCCATTTGTGGGCAGGGGCTGTTCATCGTCCCGGACGCAGGTATCGACCCACGTTTCTCACAAAACCCGCTGGTGCAGGGGGATCCCCACATCCGCTTTTATGCCGGAGCTCCGCTGCTGAGTGATAGTGGTTCAGCCCTCGGCACCCTCTGCGTCATTGACCGGGTGCCCCGCCAGCTCACAGCGCGCCAGCAAAATGCCCTGGCAGTGCTCAGCCGCCAGGTCATGCGCCAGATGCAGTTCCGCAAGCAGGTACAGACCCTGAAAGAAAATGAGACCGTCCTGCGGGAGCAGGCCACCCTGCTGGACAAGGCGCAGGATGCCATCCTGGTGAGGGATCTCCATCACCGCATCCTCTACTGGAACCGCAGTGCCGAGCGGCTTTATGGCTGGAGCGCCCAGGAGGCCGCAGGCCGCAGCATCCATGAGCTCATCTATGATGATACGGACGCTTTTTTCTCCTCGCTGGCCCGCACTCTGGCAGAGGGGGAATGGACCGGAGAGCTGAAGCAGGTCAGTAAAACCGGCAGCCCGCTCACCGTCGAGAGCCGCTGGACACTCGTGAAGGATGACCAGGGAAAGCCCAAGTACATCCTCTCCATCAATACAGACATCAGCGAGCGCAAAAGGATGGAGCAGCAGTTCCTCCGCGCTCAGCGCATGGAAAGCATCGGCACGCTGGCCGGCGGCATCGCCCATGACCTCAACAACGTCCTGGCCCCCATCATGATGTCCATCGAGCTGCTTAAAATGGACGAGCGGGACCGCACGCGGCTTAATATTTTGACGACCATCGAGGCCAGTGCTCAGCGCGGGGCAGACATGGTGAAGCAGGTCCTTTCCTTCGCGCGTGGGCTGGAGACCCAGCAGATGAATATCGAAACCTCCCAATTGCTGCGCGAGATCGAAAAAATCTCTCAGGAGACCTTCAATAAGAGCATCGAAATCCGCAGCGACATAGCGGCAGACCTCTGGCATGTGGAGGGAGACCCCACCCAGCTCCATCAGGTGCTGATCAACCTTTGTGTGAATGCGCGGGATGCCATGGCGCACGGCGGCAGGCTGACCATCACGGCCAAAAATGTGAACCTGGATGCGGCCTATGAAGCCGCCAATATGGAGGCCCAAAAAGGGCCTTATGTACGCATCCAGGTGGAGGATACCGGCATCGGCATGAAACCCGAAATCCAGGAACGCATCTTTGAGCCCTTTTTCACCACCAAGGAGCTGGGAAAAGGCACCGGCCTGGGCCTGTCCACCACACTCGCCATCATCAAAAGCCACGGTGGATTCATCCGTGTCCACAGTGAGCCCGGCCACGGCACCCGCTTTCGTGTTTACCTGCCTGCCGCACCCAATGAGGCTGCCGTCTCTGTGCCCATGCCGGAGGCGGAACTGCCACGCGGCCACGGCGAATGCATCCTCGTCGTGGATGATGAAAGTGCCGTCCGCCAGATCACCCAGCAGACTCTTTTGGCCTTCGGCTATCGTGTACTCCTGGCAGCGGATGGTTCCGAAGCCATCGCCATTTATGCCAGCCGCCATCAGGAGATTACCGCCGTCATCACGGACATGATGATGCCGGAAATGGACGGCCCCGCTGTCATCCGGGTGATTAAGCGCATGAATCCAAAGGTGAAGATCATCGCCGCCAGCGGCCTCAATGCCCACAGCATGCTGGCCAGAGCCACCGCCGGGGGTGTCAATCATTTCATTCCTAAGCCCTACACTGCTGAAATACTTCTGAATACCGTTCACAGCGTATTGTCGGAGGCCGCCTGATCCCTGCCCACACAGCACAGCCCTTGTTTCCAGGCAGACTTCGGCGCTGGCACCCGTTATAACGTCCTACAAGAAAGGACAATATTGGCCGCATCATGCAGGTTGCACAGGGGGGCTGCATGCACGTCACTTCGTTTGGTTTCAAATGAAATCATTTCTCCGATCCTTTCCCTTGTGAACTCCCCTATCGTCAATCCAAGTTCCCCCATGCCTCTTCAGATGGAGTGGCAGGAGGCCGTGTTGGATTCGATTCCCGCTCACATTGCTCTGTTAAATAGTGCGGGAGTCATTCTCGCCGTTAATGAAGCGTGGAGGCGCTTTGCCAAAGCAAATTCTCTCCAGGACCCAAATTTCGGGATTGGTCAAAGCTATTTAAAAATCACTGCTGGGAGCTGTGGCGAACTGCCCCCAGTTGAGTTGCAGCCAGCCGAAGGTATTCGCCGCGTGCTCAATGGTGAATCCATGGAATACAGCCTGGAATACCCCTGCCATTCCCTCACTGAAAAAAGGTGGTTTCAGTTGCTGGTCACTCCGCTGAACAGCCGCAGTTTCAAAGGGGCAGTGGTCATGCACATCGATGTGACCGAGCGCAGACTGGCCGAAGAAAAACTGAAGGTGAGTGAGGAAAGATTCCGCGCCACTTTTGAGCAGTCCGCTATCGGCATCGCCCATGTCGCCATGGATGGCAGGTTCTTGAGGGTTAACGAAACGCTCTGCAACATCACTGGTTATGCGGAGGATGAACTGTTGGAAATGAAATTCCACCAGCTCACTCTACCGGAAGAGCTGGCGGACAGTGAGTCAGCACGCCAGGCCTTAGTGGCCGGGGAGATCCGCGTCTTTTCCACAGAGAAACGCTACCGCAGAAAAGACGGCAGCCTTATCTGGATCAATCTCGTCGTCACCTTGTCCGATGATGCCACGGCCACTGAAAAATATTTCATTTCAGTCTTTAAAGACATCACCCCGCGCAAGCTCGCGGAATTTCGTCTTCAGCGTCTGAACCGTCTATACGGCGTCCTCAGCAAAGTCGCGGAGGCCATCGTCCGCACGGGGGATCTCCAGACTCTCCATCAAGAAGCCTGCCGCATCCTGGTGGAGGACGGGCAGCTCAAGATGGCCATGGTGATAGAAGTGGAGCCCACCAGTGGCGAGTTGCACACTGTCGCCAGCCATGGAGAGACCGGAGATTACCTGACCGATTTAATCATCACTTCCAAAGATGAGCCCCATGGCAGAGGCACCATCGGCACTTCTATCCGCACGGGCACTTACGATGTTTGTAACGACTTCGCCACAGACCCACGAATGGCACCGTGGCGTGAGGTCGCCCTCAGGCATGGCTATCTAGCGACAGCCTCCTTTCCTCTGAAAATGGGAGACTCCACGATGGGAGCGCTCGTCATTTTTGCCGATGAAGCCGGGTATTTTGAAGAGGATGAAATTCGCCTCATGGTCACCGTCGCCCAGGATCTTTCCTTTGCCATCCAGACGCTGCGAAAGGAGCAGCAGCGTTTGCAAACGGAAAAGAAACTGCGGGTCAGCGAGTCCAACATGGCCCTGGCTCAGAGCATCGCCCATTTTGGCAGTTGGGAGTTGGATTTGGCCCAGGCTGAAGACATCGACGCCAATCCCCTGCGCTGGTCGGATGAAATGTACCGCATCGCTGGTTATGAGCCGGGCGGTGTGGAAGTGAGCAACGATTTGTTTTTTCAACTGGCCCATCCAGAGGATCATCAGATCATCCGTGAGACCATCCGGTCTGCTATCCAAGAACGCAGACCGTACTCCGTGGTGCACAGGCTCATCCGCCCCAGTGGAGAAATCCGGGTGGTGCATGAGACTGCCCAGCTTTTTACAGATGAAGCCAGCGGCCAGCCACTGCGCATGGTCGGTACGGCCCACGACATCACCGAAAGCCAGCGGGCGGAAGAGGCCCGCCGGGACAGTGAGGATAAATTCCGCCAGCTCGTGGATAACATGACGGATGTCTTCTGGATCACCTCCGCCGACTCGCAGTCTGTCCACTTCATCAGTGCCGCTTATCAGCAGATCTGGGGCCGGTCACCCGAAAGCCTGTGCTCTAATCCAAACCAGTGGTTAGAATCCATCGTCCCAGAAGATCAGGAGCGTGTGAGTACTCTCTTTGCCACCCTGCATACGGACGCCCCCAAAGTCTCCTGCGAGTACCGCATCCACCAGCCAGATGGCAGCATCCGCTGGATCCATGACCGCGGATTTCAGATTCGCGATTCCGCAGGCCGCCTGCTCCGTCTGGCCGGCATCGCCACAGACATCACGGAGCGCAGGACCCTCCAGCAGCAGTTCCTCCGCGCCCAGCGTATGGAGAGCATCGGCACCCTCGCTGGAGGCATCGCCCATGACCTCAACAATGCCCTGACGCCCATCCTGATGTCCATTGAGCTGCTAAAGCTCAATGAAACAGATCCCTCACGCCTCAAGGTACTCAATACCATCGAGCAGAGTACCCAGCGCGGCTCAAACATGGTCCGGCAGGTGCTCAGCTTCGCCCGTGGTGTGGAAGGTCTGCAACTGGATCTCCAGGTGGAACCTCTCCTCCGGGAAGTCGAAAAAATCTGCAACGAGACCTTCCTCAAAAACATCCAGGTCCAGTGTCACATCCCCCCGGACATCTCCATCGTGCGCGGAGACCCTACCCAGTTGCATCAAGTACTGATCAATCTGTGCGTGAATGCCCGGGATGCGATGCCCCATGGCGGCACGCTCAAGCTCGCTGCCAAAAACGTCCACCTGGATGAAAACTATGCCGCCATGAACATCGAGTCCAAGCCGGGCGACTATGTGCGGATCCTGGTGGAGGATACCGGCGAGGGCATGCCGCAAGACGTGGTGGAGCGGATTTTCGAACCCTTCTTTACAACGAAGGAACTCGGCAAAGGCACCGGCCTCGGCCTTTCCACCACCCTGGCCATTGTGAAAAGCCACGGGGGATTCGTCCGTGTGTATAGCGAGCCGGGCACAGGTACGCGCTTCCATGTTTATCTCCCCGCGTACAAAGAAACTAGCGAAAGCACCGCAGATACAGTGCCCGAGGAGCTGCCGCGTGGGAAGGGGGAGCTTATCCTCCTGGTGGATGATGAGGATGCGGTGCGCCAGATCACGCGACAGACATTGGAATCCTTTGGCTACCGGGTGCTCCTCGCCGGGGACGGCTCAGAAGGCACCGCCGTGTATGCCACCAACCTGCAGGACATCTCCCTCGTCTTGACGGATATGATGATGCCCGTCATGGATGGGGCTACCCTGATCCGCATTTTGAAACGCATGAACCCACAGGTGAAAATCATCGCCGCCAGTGGCCTGGGTGCCGGAAGTATGGTCGCCAATGCCGCTAAAGAAGGCGTGCATCATTTCATCATGAAGCCTTATACAGCCCGGACACTCCTCCTCAATGTACGGGATGCCCTCGCCAAGGATCCCTAAAAAGCCTCTTGCTCGCCACTGGCACGATTGATTGCCAACAGTCCTTTATTTAAAGGAAGTTAAAATCCGTGAATAACCCGTAAATGACATGCAATTTTCACCAGGATTGTTTGACTCTCTAATCAATCGGATTATGGGCGCGTGTGGAATCAACAGCAACACGGCAGCTCAATTCTCCGATTAGGCCGTGGCAGACTCTGCTCAGTCTCTTCGGTAATACCAGTCTGCGCACCCGGGCCTGGTGCATCGCTGGCATCTATGCGGTGCTGGCCACCCTATGGATCTATTTTTCGGATGCCGCCCTTTTGGCCCTGCTTGATGCTCCTGAATTGATGGTCAAGTGGAGCGTCTATAAAGGCCTCGGCTTTGTCACCGTTACAGCCGTGGCGCTGCTGCTGATGATGCGCTGGGCCTTTGGCACTATCGGGGACGGCTATGAAGCACTCAAAATCCATGAGAAGGAAATCGACCGGCTCAAGAAGCTTTATTCGGCCCTGAGCCACATCAACCAGTCCATCGTCTGGACAAAATCCCGGGAGGAGCTTTTCCCCCGCATCTGTGAAAGCCTGACGCTGCATGGCGGATTTAGCATGGCATGGATCGGCTGGTATGAAGCGGAATCCGGCACCCTGGCACCCGTTGCATCCTCTGGAGACGTAAACGGCTACCTCAAGGATATCCACATCAGTACAGATGACCGCCCGGAAGGCTGCGGAGCCGCAGGCACGGCCTATCGCGAAGCCCGACCCGTCATCAGTAATAATCTGTCAGAAGACCCCTCTGCCCTTCCCTGGCATGCCAAGGCCCCCCGCCACGGGTTGCTGGCATCCGCCGTTCTTCCCATTCGCTTTAAAGGGACTGTCTGCGGCACCCTGAACGTTTATGCCAGTGAGGCAGGTTTCTTCCAGGAGCAGGAAAAGGAACTCCTGGCGGAGGCCGTCAACGACATCTCCTACGCGCTCGAAAACCTGGCCAGCGAAGCAGAGCGCCAGCGTGCTGAGGCACTGGCCCAAAGAGAGATGCAATTCTCCGCCACCATGATCGAGACCATGCCTGGCATCCTGTATTTTTACAATGACCAGGGCCGGTTCATGCGCTGGAACAAGAACTTCGAATCCGTCTCCGGTTATACCGCTGAGGAGATATCCACCATGCACCCCCTGGACTTTTTTTCCAGTGAGGATCAGCGCCCTTTAGAGGAGCGCATCGCCGAAGTTTTTGACCAGGGAGAATCCTACATTGAGGCCCCCTTCCAGTCCAAAAATGGGCGCAGCTCCCCCTATTATTTCACCGGCAGGCGGGTGGAATACGATGGTCAGCGGTGCCTCGTCGGTGTCGGCATTGATATCTCCGAGCGCATGCAGGCTGAGAAGGCCTTGAAGAAAAGTGAGCAGCGCTACCGCTCCACCCTGGAAAACATCCTCGAAGGTTGCCAGATCATCGGACACGACTGGACCTACCTTTATCTGAATCACGCCGCCACAGTGCACAACCGTCGGCCACGCGAAGAGCTCATCGGCAAACCCATGATGGAAATGTGGCCGGGCATTGAAACCACGCCGATCTTTACCCTTCTCCAGCGCAGTTTGAGGGAAGGAATCGCCCTGCATGAAGAAACTGAATTCACATTCCTGGACGGCACCAGCGGCTGGTTTGATGTCCGCGTCCAACCCGTGCCTGAAGGCATCTTCGTCCTCTCCATTGACATCACAGAGCGGCATCAGGCAGAAAAAGCCCTGCGCGATCTCAATGAAAGCCTGGAACTGAAAGTCATCGAGCGCACAGGCCAGCTCCAGCAGGCCCTCGTACGCGCAGAGGCGGCAGACAGGTTGAAGTCAGCCTTCCTGGCCACCATGTCCCATGAGCTGCGCACCCCGCTGAACTCCATCATCGGCTTCACCGGCATCCTCCTCCAGGGGCTGGCAGGTCCTTTGAACCCTGAGCAAAACAAGCAGCTCGGCATGGTACGCGGCAGCGCCCGGCATCTGCTGGAACTCATCAATGATGTCCTGGATATCTCCAAGATCGAGGCCGGGCAGTTAGAAGTGCGCGTGGAACAATTCCCCCTGCCGGATTCCATTGAGCGCGTCCTCGCCTCCCTGAAGCCATTGGCGGAAAAAAAACGCCTCTCCCTCATATGCCATCTTTCCCCAGAGATAGGCACCGTCACAGGAGACCGCCGCCGGGTGGAGCAGATCCTCATCAACCTCCTGAACAATGCCATCAAATTTACCGAGCATGGCAGCGTCACCCTCACCACAGAAATGGAAACCACAGGCCCCTGCCCCGTCCTCCGCCTCAGCGTGGCAGATACCGGCATGGGCATCAAGGAGGAGGACCTAAACAATCTCTTCCAGCCCTTCCGCCAGATCGATACCGGCCTAGCGCGCCAACATGAAGGCACCGGCCTGGGACTGGCCATCTGCCGCCGCCTCATCGCGCTTATGGGCGGGGAAATTTCAGCTTCGAGTGAATGGGGTAAAGGCAGCCTCTTCACCGTCACCCTCCCGCAAAAACCCAAGCCTGCTTCCCAGCCATGAGCCGCACCATCCTGATGATTGAGGACAATGAGCAGAACAGTTATCTGGCCACGTTTATCCTGGAAACGCAGGGCTACCGCGTTCACTCAGTGCCAGACGGCCTCCAGGGTATCGAACTGGCGCAAACTTTGAAGCCGGACATCATCCTTCTCGACATTCAACTGCCAAACATGGATGGTTATGCCGTGGCCAAAGCTCTGCGCTGTATTGACTCTTTAAAGCAGACTCCCATCATCGCCGTGACCTCTTATGCCATGCAAGGGGACAGGGAAAAATCCCTGGATGCCGGTTGCACCGGTTACATCGAAAAGCCTATCAACCCCGACACCTTCGTCACCGAGATCGAACATTTCGCCGCCCGCCCTTCTCTCCCATGACCCACGTTCTGATCGTCGATGATAAGGAAGAAAATCTGTATTACCTCCAGGCCCTGCTGACGGGGCATGGCCATCAGGTCACAGCGGCGTGCCATGGCGCTGAGGCGCTGGTGAAGGCCCGGCAACAGCCACCGGATGTCATCATTTCGGACCTGCTCATGCCCGTCATGGATGGCTATACCCTGCTGCGTCACTGGAAGGCGGATGCACGGTTGAAAAAGATCCCCTTCATCGTCTATACCGCCACTTATACCGAGGTGGAGGATGAAGAATTGGCCCTCAATCTAGGAGCGGATGCTTTCATCCTCAAACCGGCGGAGCCGGAGGACTTTCTGGAAAAACTCAGGGGTGTACAAGCGAATGCAGCAAGGCTCATCCCTGAACCGCCCCGCATCCCCAGCGCCGCCACGGAAGAGATTTTCCAGGTGTATAGCCAGACACTGATCCGCAAGCTGGAAGAAAAAACTCTCCAGCTTGAAGAGACTAACCGCGCCCTGGAAAAAGACATCCTCGAGCGCAAGCAGGTGGAAGCCTCCCTGCGCGCCAGTGAAGCCAGTCTAACCATCGCCCAAGGCATCGCCCATTTTGGCAGTTGGGAGCTGGATCTGGTGAGCCTGGACAAAATGGATGAGAACCCCCTTTCCTGGTCTGAGGAAATGTACCGCATCGCCGGTTTTGCACCCGGCTCCGTCGATGTGACACCCACCCTGTTCATGCAACTGACCCACCCGGATGACCGGACCCAGGTCAGGCAGGCAGTCTTGCGTGCCGTACGGGATCGTCAGGTCTATTCCATCGTCCACCGCCTCATCCGTCCAGATGGCCAGGAACGCATCCTCCATGAAACGGCCCAGATCTTTTATGATGAGGAATCCGGCCGCCCTCTGCGCATGGTGGGCACTGCCCATGACATGACAGAGGAGAAGCAGGCGGAATTGGAGATCCAGCGGAAGACGGACCTCCTCCGCGCGGTCGCGGACAGCACTCCAGATGCCGTTTATATCAAAGACCTCCAGGGCCGCTATCTCCTTTTCAATGAAGGAGCGGCCAAACTCGTCGGCAAAAAAGTGGAGGAAGTCATCGGTCAGGATGATCTCTTTCTCTTCGGCCAGGAAGGTGCCCGCATTGTCCATGAAAGTGACCGTCAGGTCATGCAATCTGGCGAGGCCCTCACCACGGAGGAGATACTCACCGCAGATGGCGTCACCCGTACGTACATGGCCACCAAGGCCCCGTATCGCGACAGCCGTGGAAAGATCCTCGGCCTCGTCGGCATCTCCCGGGACATCACCGAAAGCCGTCGTACCCAGGAGGAGCTGAACAAGACTGCCGCCCGCCTTTCCACCACCCTGGAAAACATGTCGGATGCCTTTTACCTCCTGGATCCACAGACCTGGACTTTTGTGTATCTGAACGCCGAAGCGGAAAAACTGCTGAAACGGAAGCGTGAGGAGCTGTTAGGCCACGTCATCTGGGAAGCTTTTCCTGAGGCGGTGGAATCTGACCTGTATCACACTTACCACCAGGCCGTGCAGGAGCATCGGACCCTCCGGCTCGAATTCTATTACCCTGAGTTGCAAAACTGGTTTGAACTCCATGCCCATGCCTCCAACGAGGGTCTGGCCGTTTATTTCCGCGTGGTCACCGAGCGCAAGCAGGCGGAGATCGCCCTGCGCACCATGGTGAAGGAAAATGGCGACCTGCGCTCCGCCCTGGACGAACACGCCATCGTCGCCCGCACGGATGCCAAGGGAAAGATCACCTATGTCAATGACCGGTTCTGCGCCATCTCCCAATACTCCCGCGAGGAGCTCATCGGGCAGGATCACCGTCTGGTAAACTCCGGTCATCATTCCAAGGAGTTTCTGGGGGACCTCTGGAAGACCATCAATGCAGGCCGTGTGTGGCGGGGTGAAATCAAAAACCGCGCCAAGGACGGCAGTAACTACTGGGTGGAGACCACGATCGTCCCTTTCCTTGATGATGAAGGCAGGCCCGTACAACACGTGGCGATCCGGGCGGACATCACCGAACGAAAAAAAGCCGAAGAAGCCATCCAGGAAAGTGAAAGCCGTTACAAACACACAGCCAACCAACTGACCAACGTCCTGAACTCTTCCCTGGACGTGATTTGCACCGTTGATGCTGCGGGCAGATTTCTGCAGGTCAACCAAAGCTGCAAAACCATCCTTGGTTATACTGTCGAGGAGTTGTTGGGAACTCCTTACATGGACAAGGTGTTGCCGGAAGACCACACTAAAACGGTGGAGGCAGCCAAAGCCATCATGTCGGGAGAGGCGACCAGCCATTTCGAAAACCGCTATGTGCGCAAAGACGGCAGCATCGTCCACATCCAGTGGTCCGCGCGCTGGTCTGAGCTGGATAAGGTCATGTTCTGCGTCGCACGTGACATCACCGAATCCAAACTGAATGCCGAGCGCATCGCGGAGCAGGCAGCCCTCCTGGACAAGGCACAGGATGCTATCCTGGTGCGGGATCTCGATCACCACATCCTCTACTGGAATCGCAGCGCAGAGCGCCTCTATGGCTGGTCCGCACAGGAAGCCATCGGCAAGTCCATCCAGGAACTCCTTTACCGGGAGCCCTCCGCCTTCATCGCCGCCACCCAGGCCACCATTACGGCTGGCGAATGGACAGGTGAACTCCAGCAGATGACCAAGGACGGCAAGCCCATCACCATTGAAGCCCGCTGGACCCTGGTGCGCAACCAAGCTGGCGAGCCGAAGTCTATCCTCGCCATCAACACGGACATCACCGAGCGCAAAAAGCTGGAGCAGCAATTCCTCCGCGCGCAGCGCATGGAGAGCATCGGCACTCTGGCCGGTGGCATCGCCCACGATTTGAACAACGTCCTGGCCCCCATCATGATGTCCATCGAGCTGCTGAAGCTCAATGAACAAAACCCACAGCGCCTGAGCATCCTCAACACCATCGAAACCAGCACTAAACGGGGTGCGGATATGGTGAAGCAGGTCCTCTCCTTTGCCCGGGGGATGGAGGGGCAGCAGCTCGAAGTGGCCGTGGCACCGCTCCTGAAGGAAGTGGAAAAAATCTCCAACGAGACCTTCCTGAAAAACATCGAGGTCCGCAGCACCATCCCCAATGATCTTTGGACTGTAGAGGGAGACCCCACCCAGCTCCATCAGGTGCTCATCAACCTCTGTGTAAATGCACGGGATGCCATGCCCAATGGCGGCACCCTCACCATCGCCGCCACCAATGTCCGCCTGGATGAGCATTATGTGGCCATGAACCTGGATGCCAGGGTGGGTCCATACGTGGTCGTCAATGTCGAGGATACCGGGACGGGCATGAGTCCGGAAGTGATGGAGCGCATTTTTGAGCCGTTCTATACGACCAAGGAACTGGGCAAAGGCACCGGCCTGGGCCTCTCCACCACCCTGGCCATCATCAAAAGCCATGGCGGTTTTGTCCGCGTTTACAGTGAGGCAGGCCACGGCACCCGCTTTCACGTTTACCTCCCCGCCCACACCGAAATCCGCGCCAAAAACCCGGATGAATCCGTGGAGGAACTGCCACGCGGCAGTGGTGAGCAGATCCTCCTCGTGGATGATGAAGCCGCCGTGCGCCAGATCACCCGGCAGACGCTGGAGGCCTTTGGCTATCGTGTCCTCCTGGCCGCCGATGGGGCTGAAGCCACGGCCCACTTCGCCATGCAAAAGGATGACATCTCCGTCGTGCTCACGGATATGATGATGCCCGTCATGGACGGCCCCACCATGATCCCCGTACTCATGCGCATCAAGCCGGAAGTCCGCATCATCGCCGCCAGCGGACTGAATGCCAATGGCATGGTGGCCAAAGCCGCCAATGCAGGCGTGAAGCATTTTATTCCCAAGCCTTACACCGCCGAAACCCTGCTGAAGACACTCCGCAGCGTACTGGCCGAATAAGCCCCGCCCTCGCCACCCGCCCAGTTTTAAAACTGCTCCACATCCCGGTAATGCCGCACCTGATACCCGCGCTGCCTCAGCAGCGGGATCAGCCCCTTGTCTGCGGCAAAGTGGCCCGTGCCCACCAGCAGCATCACCTTCTCCCCCTTCTTCAGCATCTCCTCCAGCCGCCCCATCCAGGCCAGATTGCGGTTAAAGAGGAAGAGATCCATCAGGTCAGGAAACTTCGCCTGCTCGCGGAAAAGCATCTCACTCAGCGAATCCAGCTCCCCTTCTTTCCAGGAGGTGATCATCTCATCAAACTCCTTCGGCAGCGTGCTTACCTCCCCCAGCGTCTGCACCAGCATCTCATTCTGCTGCGCAGGAGTCAGCTTCGCAAAAAGCTGCAATTGGAATTCCACACTCTCCAGCCCATCCGCAGGTTTTTGATCCCGCTTCGCCCGCTCCTCAAAGTGGTGATCCACCCCCCACTCCGGCTTCGCCCCCAGCGCTGCGTATTCGGTGGAAGTGATCAGCAGACTCACAAACCAGGGCCGGTAACGGTTCAGTGATCCTGGGGATATCCCCCGCGTCGCTGCCCACTGGCTATACTCCTTCCACGTCTCCGGCGTCACATTCTGCTCCAGGGATTCACCCTCCGGATACATGCCCAGCTCCCGCATCCGCGTCGTCATGGATGGCCCCTCTCCCGCCCCAGGCGGCAGCTCGAAGATCACCCGGTCCGAGTTCGCATACGCCGCCTCATACGCAGGGGAGAGCGGATAATCATCCTCCCTCAAAATATGGATCGTCCCGCACAGGAAGAGTCGTCCCCCCGTCTCCGGCGCATCCACCACCCACACACTGCCCGCCTGACTGGCCGCCGAAACAGGCGTATCCGGCGTGCGCTCCCCCCCCCTCTGGTTGCACGCAGAAAGGAAAAACAGGCAGGTCACTGCCAGCGGATGACGAATATTAAACACCCCCCGATTCAAACACGCACCCCACCCCGCTGGCAACCGCGATATAGAGAGAAACCAGTCCTGGCCCACTTGGCTTTTCCCCTCAATCTTTTGTAGTCCACTTGAGATGGAGACCCTGCCGGTTCAGCATTTCCAAATACTCTTCAGCCGTCAGTGCAGGATTTTTGAGGCTCTCATGTTGCATCCTCATCGCTTTGAGAACTGCCGTTGGCTCGCTCTCCATAAGCCTTGTTAAAAATAGATCCGGAGTGACAGCTTCGATGCCATACTCATTCAGGATCTGTTTTGGAAAGTCTTTCAAATTCCAGGTGATGATGAATTCCGCCCCACACTCGATAGCCGCAGCAAGAACGTGCCGGTCATTCAAATCCGGAAGCACTAGCGCCGGGATGTGTCGCTCGTAATCAGTCACCACCGCATCCAAGGCGTGACGATTCATCAGGTCACGCGTGCGTTCCAATTGCGCGCGGCTCAAGTCCTGCCGCTCTCGAAGCACGGCCGTCATCCATTCTTCATGTATCCTCTCCGTCCATCGGGCATGGATGGTCTCGTTCACAGCAAGATACATGAACAGACTGCGCAAAGCGGCAGGATACAGAACACAGGCGTCCAGAATAACGGTCGGGGAAATCATTGAATGCCCAAATTCAGACTTTGGTCATACGCTGCCAATTCCTCCAGGGCTTTGAGACGCGCCTGTTTCTCCCTCTCCTTATAGGCGATCACTTCACTGGCCAGGGCTCTACGGTGGCTCCCCACCTTGCGGCTAGGGAAGGCCCCTTCATCGAACAACCTTGCGGCAAATGGACGCGAGACATTCAATAATTCGGCAGCCTCCTGTGGGGACACTTCTTCCTCAATAGATTTGAGGGCAACCCCCTTCCCTTCAGCCACTTTGGCCAGCGCATCGAATAGAATACCGCACAATACCCCAGGAATCTCTACCTCCTGACCTCCAATCTTGATACCCATCGGAGCGTCGCGACCTTCGCTCAACTTTCCGAGTATGCGGTATGACTTTTGAGCAAGAAGCACATCACTTTGCGTGGGTACTATGGGATGATCGGTCGTTGGCATAAGCTTCTTCCTTTTCAAATCGTAGCATACGCTGATTCCAACTGCAATATCTGAAACAAACGTAACAATTGAATGCATTCCCGCATAACCCAGGACACCCTATCGCACACCCAATAAGCCTCCCACCTTTCCCTCACTTCCCGGTTGCTCCCCTGCCCGGAAACTCCTACCGAATCAGCATTCTACCATGACACACGATACACCCCTCATCCTGCCCTCCCTCCTCGCTGCCGATTGGTCCAAGGTCGCCGCTGAAGTGAAACGCGCTGAAGAGGTGGGCGTACAATGGCTGCACCTGGACGTGATGGACGGCGCATTCGTGGATAACATCTCCTTTGGCCCCCAGATGGTGCAGACCGTGCGCAAGTGTACGGACATGTATCTGGACGTGCATCTCATGATCCACCGCCCGGACCATTTCCTGGAGCGATTCCTCCATGCGGGTGCGGATAACATCACCATCCATGTCGAGGCCCGTTATGACACCTCCGTCATCGAGACCCTGCGCCGCATCCGTGCCGCCGGAAAGCATGCCGGCATTGCCCTCCACCCGGACACCCCTTTTGAGGCCGCCATTCCATACGCGCATGAAATTGATCTCCTCCTCGTCATGACCGTCGTCCCCGGCTTCGGCGGGCAGCCGTTCATGGAAAAACAGACCATGCCAAAACTGGCCGCCGCGCGTGATTACCGGGATGCCCATGGCCTGAAATACCACCTCGAAGTGGATGGCGGCATTTACACCAACACCGCCCCCATCGCCAAGGCGAACGGAGCCAATCTCTTCGTCTGCGGCACCTCCTTTTACGGCCCCGCAGACACCCCACAGGCCATGGCTGAGCTGACCGCTTGCGTGGCCTGAGGAAGCTCCTCCGCCTTCCCCTGCCCCTTTGTGCGTAACTACCTGCTGCTGCATTTGGTGATCCTCGCCTGGGGCTTCACCGCCATCCTGGGGAAGCTCATCACCCTGCCGCCCATTGAGGTGGTGCTTTGGCGCACTGCCATCGCCTCCGCAGGCTTTGCCATCCTGGTCCTGTGGCAAAAGCAGCGCCTCCAGGTCAGCCGGGCGGATCGCTGGAAAATGCTGGGCATCGGTGCCCTCCTGGGCCTGCACTGGATCCTCTTCTTCCAGTCGGCACGCCTCGCCACGGCCAGTGTCAGCCTGGCCGCACTGCCCACCGCCATGCTTTGGTGCAGCCTCATTGAGCCCCTCGTGGATGGCACCCGCCGCTGGCGTCCGCTGGAGCTGCTCGTCGGCACCGTCATCGTCGGTGCCGTGTGGATGATCTATGAGGTGGAGTTACGCTATTGGTTAGGCTTCACCGTCGGCATCATCTCAGCCTTCCTGGCCGCCCTCTTTTCCGTGACCAATAAGCAGCTCGTGGCCCGCCAGCAGTCCTTCGTCATGGGTTATTACCAGATGCAGGGTGCCCTGGTGGTCACCGCCCTGGCCTGGATCTGCACCACCCCATCCCAACTCACAGTTCCCGGCCCGTGGGATGCCCTCTGGCTCTTCATCCTGTCCACCGTCTGCACCGTCGGCGCCTACGCAGGGTATATGACCGCCCTCCGCCACATGTCCGTCTTCACCGTGAACGTGGTTTATAATTTGGAGCCTATCTATGGCATCGTCCTGGCCGTTCTCATCTTTGGCTCACAGGAGCACATGAGCAGCGGCTTTTACATCGGTGCCAGCATCATCATCGGCAGTGTCTTGCTCATCCCCTGGCTCAACCGATGGGTCACCGGAGAACGCACGGCTGCCGTTAAAGAGCCGCCTTTCATACCGTAAAGTCTGGATGCTCCCATCCACCTCCCGCCGCGCCTTTCTCAGCAGCAGCCTCGCCTCCCTTGCTGCCACGGCCATGGCTCAGGAAAAAACGTCCCCACCAGGGACAGCCGCGCCGGAGCCGGTCATCGACATCCATCAGCACACCCATTTCCACCAGCGGGGGGATGACCACCTCCTCGCCCACCAGCAGGCCATGGGCATCACCACCACCATCCTCCTGCCCGCAGGCACGCCCACCAGCCGCCCCTCCACCCACGAAGGCCGCTCCAACGGCCTCGGTGCACAATGTTTGGGCACGGAAACTTGCCGCAAAATCGCCCAGGACCATCCCGGTGCCTATCTGTGGGGAGCCAACGAAGTCACCGACCAGGACACAGCTCCCGCCGAAATCGAAAAATGGCTCAAGCTCGGAGCCTGCATCATCGGCGAGCAAAAATTCGACGTGGAATGCGATTCCAGCCAAAGCCAAAAGCTCTACGAACTAGCCGCTGCCTATCACGTGCCCATCCTGATGCACTTCCAAAACGAGCGTTACAATCGCGGTTACGAGCGCCTCCACACCATGCTCGCCAAGTATCCCCAGACCACCTTCATCGGCCATGCCCAGACCTTTTGGGGAAACATCGACAAACATCACCAGCCCAAAGATCTTTACCCCAAAGGCAAAATCACCCCCGGTGGCCTCACCGACCGTTTCCTGGCCGATTACCCCAATTTCTTCGCCGACATGTCTGCCGGTTCCGGCCTCAACGCCCTCACTCGGGATGAAGAGCACACAACCGCCTTCTTCCAGCGCCACCAGGATAAAATCCTCTACGGCAGCGACTGTGCCGACCACTTCGGCCGTGGACCCGGCTGCCAGGGTGCCCAGACCATCGCCATGATCCGCAAGCTCTCCCCCACCCAGGCCATCGAGCGCAAAATCCTCTTCGCCAACGCCCAAAAGCTCTTCCGCCTGGGCTAACCGGAGATTGTCTAAATTGGGATCCAGTACAAAACAGCCATTCCACAGTCCGCCTCCACTTGCCTCATTGTTTTTTCCTGAGTAAAATCGGCACTACTAAAAAACAGAATAGAAAGACCGCTCCACTCAGTTGGGCTCCAGCCAGATCATCAGCCTCTGTCCTCGGCCGCTTTGGTTCATTCGCGACACTTAGCCAAAGTGCGATTGCAATGACAAAATAGGCGAATAAGGCAAGCATGAAGGAACACCCACATCTCTGGGTATAGACGTACTTTAATTTTCCAAAGTATCGGTCCAATAGCTTCATGAAGTGTTTTTACGCTCAAAGCTGAATCTAATCCACCAAGCGCAATCCGACATTGGCACGCCAGATGATCGCTATCCCAAAGAACTCTGTCACGCTTTAAATTGAATCACCATCCTGTCAACTCACGCCCAATCCTCCGCCCCCAGTTGACCGCCGCCCTGCCTGCCCTTATCCTGTTCGCCCCCATGCTCACCAAGCGCATCATTCCCTGTCTCGACGTCAAAGAAGGCCGTGTGGTCAAAGGCACCCAGTTTCTGCAACTGCGGGATGCCGGAGACCCTGTGGAATGCGCCAAAGTTTACAACGCCCAGGGTGCCGATGAACTCGTCTTCCTCGACATCACCGCCAGCCACGAAGAGCGCAAGACCATGGTGGATGTCGTCGCCCGTACCGCCGAATCCTGTTTCATGCCCCTCACCGTCGGGGGTGGCATCCGTACCGTCGCCGACATGCGGGAAATGCTCCTCGCCGGGGCAGACAAAGTCGGCATCAACACCGCCGCCGTCAAAACCCCGGAAGTCATCGACGCCGCTGCTGAAGCTTTCGGCTGCCAGTGCCTCGTCGTCGCCATTGATGCCAAGCGCAACGAGCGCGGCTCCTGGACCGTTTACACCCACGGCGGCCGTTATCCCACAGAGTTGGATGCCGTCGAATGGGCCGCCGAAGTCTGCCGCCGCGGTGCCGGGGAAATCCTCCTCACCAGCATGGACTCCGATGGTACCAAAGCCGGTTACGACATCGCCCTCACCCGCGCCGTTAGCGAGGCCGTCACCATCCCCGTCATCGCCAGCGGCGGTGCCGGAAATATCCAGCACATGGCCGATGTCCTTAGCGCTGGCAAAGCCGATGCCGTCCTCGCCGCCAGCATCTTCCACTTCGGCGAATACACCGTCCGCGACGTCAAAAAATACCTCGGCGACCAAGGCGTCCCCGTCCGCTTGGTCTAAAAATCCCGGGGCCCCGTTCTGCCGTTCTGTGCCGTTCTGTAGTCCCGGCTTCAGCCGGTCCCCTCCAAGGAGTAGGGGCGTCTCGCCTCTACAATGAGGCCCGGAGGGCCTCAGTCCGCCCGGTCTTAATCAACAAAAAAGCAACTATCCCCGCAGAGCAAAGCGAGGTGCCCCAGTCGGGGCGAGACGCCCCAACCCCTTGGGTTGGGCGGCGGGCATTGTACAAGGAGTGCGGGGCAACGCTGAAGCAAGGAGTAGGGGCGTCTCGCCCCTACAATGAGGCCAGGAGGCCTCACCCCCTAGCCACACTCCCGCATCACTTCCCCGAAGCCATCCGCACAAACTTCGCCAGGTCCTCCTTCTGCTTCTTCAGGTCCGGCAGGTTCAGGTACATCATGTGCCCCGACGTATAGTCATCCTCCGTGACGTTCTTCATCAGCTCCGGATGAATGTTCAGGTGTGAAAAGGTATAACGAGAAGCATAGTACGGCGTCGCCATGTCATAAAAACCGCTGGAGACATGCACCTTCAAAAACGGGTTCGAGGTCATGCTCTCCGCCAGCGTTTCAGAAACATTGGTAAACTCGTTTTCCGCATCCCAATTCCATTTTCCTGGGCTTGTCAGGATGTTATAAGGCTGGTCATCCTCAAACTTCAGATCGTTACGCACGTAATGATTAAAGGTGGAAGTAAACGCACTGAAAACAGCATCCGCACTCGGATCACGCTCAGCGGAGTTGTTCACCGCATCGCGCATGTAGCTCGTATATCGGCTGTCAAACCGGCCCACCACCAGACGTTGATCTCGCAGCAACTCCGCACTGAAGCGGTTCAGGGAAACCCGCAGGTCGGACGCATCCACATAGCTCTCCTTCAGCCCCGTCAGCCGCGCCATTTGCTTCACCACCTGCACCCGCTGGGCCGCAGGCAGCGCCGCCCCCATGAGCAGCGCCTGATTATAGTCCCCGCTCGCAAAGGCCTCCACCTCCTTCAGCACCTCCGCCAGCGGCTTGCCCTGCAGATCCGCAGGCAGCTTTTGGTGATACCACGCCGTCGCCGTAAAGCTGGGCAGGTACAAAACAAACGGCAGATCATTCCCGTCCGCCCCCCAGATGGTCTGAAAGTTCAGCACCGTGGAGACCAGCATGATCCCATTTAGATTCATCTTATGCGTCCGCAGCAGCTCCCCGCTCAGCGCCGCCGCCCGCGTCGTCCCATAGCTCTCGCCGATCAAAAACTTCGGCGACAACCACCGCGATTGCTTGGTCACATACAGGCGGATGAATTCGCCGATGCTCTTCGCATCCTCATTCACCCCATAAAAATTCTTCGCCTCCTCCGGCTTGCTCGCCCGGCTGTAGCCCGTCCCCACCGGATCAATAAAAACCAGGTCCGTTTCATCCAGCAGAGAGAACTCATTCTCCACCAGCTCATACGGCGGCGGCACCGCAAAGCCATCATCCCGCAGCTTCACCCGCTTCGGCCCCAGCAGCCCCAGGTGCATCCACACCGATGACGACCCCGGCCCACCATTGAAGGAAAACGTCAGCGGCCGCTTCGCCAGATCCGGCACCCCCTTCTTTGCATAGGCCACATAAAAAATGTCCGCCGTCACCTTCCCCGTCCCGTCCTTCAGGCTCAGCATCCCCGCCGTCGCCGTATAGTCCACCTTCTGGCCATTGATCACCAGACTGTGCTCCGTCACCTTATTCTTGTCCGCCGCATCCTTGCCCGGCTTCTCATCCTTCTTCTCATCGCCCTTCGCTTTCTCATCCTTCCCAGCCGCATCCCCCTTTTCCGCCGCATCCTTGGGCACCTCAGGTTTAGCCTCCCCCTCACCCCCACCCGGCGCTTGAGCCAGAGCCAGGGACGAAGTCACCGCAAACAATGAAAGGAACCGCAAAAAGGAGGTTGGAGGAAACATAGCACCACCATAAACGGAAAACCCGCCCCGCATCTTTTGAATCCATCATTTCCTGAAAAAAGAACTGGCAAACCCTCCACAAGCAGCTTAACTCCTCGTCCACCCAATCGCGCGGTTAGCTCAGTGGTAGAGCATTGCCTTCACACGGCAAGGGTCGCAGGTTCGAACCCTGCACCGCGCACCATCCTCCTTCGCCACGTTGCGATATTTTGAGGTAACAGTTGATTTTTTAATTCAATGGATAGTGAACACCATCCGTCGGTACAATTGGGTATTCAGGGTGACCGTCTCTAACATCCTCCCAATCCCAACCGTCAATAACGGTGCTTCCTTTACATTGAGGATATGGGCACATTTGAAAGCCATCTTCATCCCGATACTGTCCCCGATTATACGTTCGTTCGCAATGGAGGCACCATAGGAAGTCCGAGCGCCGCTCTTCAATAAATGCTTTGTCTCGATGATAAATTTTGTTCATGACTTTCCTCCATGTGTTGTTGACAACTGAGAAAGAACATACTCATTCGAACACGTCAAACAAAAATTCGATTGTAAGAATTTCAAGCATACAATGAGGTCTGTAGAATGCTAGAGGCCCGGCCTCGTTAGCATTCGAAACGACAATGTCCCATGAAAACCATGGGGCATCGAGGCGGGCAGGCGCTACGCTTGGCAAGTCCCGGTATCCCCTCAGGCCCGGGAGGGCTAATTCTTCTTAGCCTGTGAAGGGAACCGTCTTGTTCTGCTGGTTAAACCGGGATGGCAACAAGCTCGGCTATTTTTTCAGCAACCATTGCCAGTGAATCTTCTGCAGTATCCAATCCGGTTCTGGAAGCAAGCAAGGGACTAACGTTGCGAAGAGCTGCATACGTAGTGTTGTGCACGATTGGAACAAGGTTGTTACCTGCCAGGAGTGCAGATAGTTCTTTGTCGGCAACGCTCTCTTGAGGCAGTCGGGCTAGCAGTGCCGGGGTCACAAGCACAAGGCCGATTCGTGAATTTGCTAAGCCCTTGTCGATAGCGCGCATCATCGGAACTCCGAGGCCGAGATCCTTCTCGCTGAACCAAACTTTGACCCCAGCCGCCACGAGCAACTCGTGCAGTTCTTTGGCTACCCCCTGTCGGTCGCCCCACGCGTGGCATAGGAAAACGTCACGAAGATCAGATTGTTCAACTGCGCGCCTCTCAACGGTTTTGCGGATTGGCTCGAGTGATTGCACTTGGGCAGTCGTATATGACACGGAGGAGCCTGCTCTTGACCATCGCGGTTTTGCCCTACCTCCTGACCCACCGCCACTGCTCGTTGGTGGGGAGTAGGGAGCGTAGGAGGAGGACGCGTATGACGAGCCGTAACCACCGTAGCTTCTGTTGCGGCCACGGCATGCAGGGCAGGCCTCTGCAGCGCTCGATAAGCGATGCCCATTTACTGGTGCTGTGCATCTAGACATATGATTCTTAGTAGCGACAATTATTCATTACCTCAAGTGCTAAAATTAATTTTTATATATCGGAATCACACGAATTTTAAAAAAACAATAAATCATCACATTAACAACAATCGCTGATCGTTCAACGCGCGATGGCAAGACCGCCCTGAAATTCCCCAACAATGCGATCCTGGAGCCGCCACCTAACAATCTATTGTTCCACATATAACAAAGTTACGATTATTGTTATCCCTGGCGTGACTGCTCCAAAAAAGAAGAAGATGGCCGATCTAATCGCTTCACGGCCCGCACAAATAAATCAGCATCACACATCATGCGCACCCGGTCATTGTTCCTTGGTTTCCAACGTTTGGGGAGCTTGCGAATATCTTTCCGAAGGAGATTGACCGAGAAAGTATGGTTCCTCCATGGATCCATAGGAACAACCTCCCGCCGTCCAGCTCGATGGCCTCCTTGTCTTGATACATCCAGAAGAGACGAGGGCTTCTCAGCTCTCCATGACGATCCAACTTTGAGTCCGAGCCATGTTTTACAGATTTCAATGTTTCCCAGAATAGACGTCCTCCAACGCGCCAGTACTGCTCATTTTCAGCCTTCAAGAATCGCTTCCAGCGACTGCTTTCGACATCCTTTTGCACCTTCTTGCGAGCGATGCGCCGGAGCTGGTTGGCGGTCCTTTTGTCCAGTTCTTCCATTTCTAGCTCCACTTCGCCAAACCATACGAAGTGTTGCGTCCCCCGCCTTCATTTTTGACCAGCACACCGCGATCAACCAGGATGCGGATATCGCGGAGGGCGGTGTCTTCGGAGCACTTGGCCATCTTGGCGTATTTGGAGGAGGTCAGTTTGCCTTCAAAGCCCATGAGCACCTTGTTCAGCACCTTTTGCTGGCGCTCATTCACGGGGCCTTGATTCACCATATGCCAGATCTTGGCTCTCCACAGCACGCCGGAGATGGTTTCTTCGGCCTGTTCGAGGGCGCGGGTGAGGCACGCCAGGAACCATTGCAGCCATGGCGTAATGTCCAGATCGCTGCGCTGACTGCGCTCAAGTTGGAGGTAGTAGTCTTTGCGTTCCACCTCGATCTGGTCTGACATGCTGTAGAACCTCTCTGGCGTGCCGTCGGCTCTTGCCAGGGCCATATCCGCAATCGCCCGCGCGATGCGGCCGTTGCCATCTTCAAAAGGGTGGATGGTCACAAACCAGAAATGAGCCACACCTGCCTTGAGGATGGAATCCACCCCGTCCTGTGCCTCGAACCACTCCAGAAAAGCCGCCATTTCATCATCCAGCCGCTCCGCCGGTGGGGCGACAAAGTGAACCGTTTCACGACCAAGGGGGCCAGACACCACCTGCATGGCCCCCGCCTCGGGTGGACGCCAGGCTCCCACCGTAATGCGGCTCAGGCCACTATAGCCCGCAGGAAACAAGGCAGCATGCCAGCCGAACAACCGCCCGGGCGTCAGCGGCTGCGCAAAATTTTGGGTGGCATCCAGCATCATCTCCACAATGCCTTCCACATTCCGGTTCACCGCTTCTGTCCCGGCATAGTCCAAGCCGAGCCGACGGGCTATGGATGACCGCACTTCTTGGGCGTCCAGCTTTTCACCTTCAATCGCACAGGATTTGACCACATCTGCCGTCAGGGTGGAAAGAGTGGCTTCTGAGCGAAAAGAAAAGCCAAGATCCTTCATGCGCCCCTGCAAATGCCCTTGGCGCTGCCTGATCCCCGCGACCTGAGGCCACAGCTTATCCTTGTCCCACTTTAAGTGAGGCCAGTTTCTCAGTTCGTGAATGTACTCCATAATCTCCGCTTCCTGTGCGGAGATTGTATCCGTATTCCCCGCAAATGCAATATTCCCCGCATCCGATGCGGCGAATAATCCATTTATCCCCGCAAGCCCCCTTATACGCGATGGCGTATATTTTCAGATCCGCCGGTCCAATAGTAGCCTCTCCACGTTGGGGGGAGCGCGAGATCAGCTCATCAATTTGATTTAACCTTTACGTTCCCCGAGACACGACGCTGAATCATCTGCAGCGTCTCTGGAAGTCCAAAAATTTTCTCCGCTGAATACCAGTCCTGAAGAGGGCCTGTGGCATCAAGCTCCTTCAGGATAGCTGCCATCCCGTCCCCATTGACCTGGGCTTTGCGCATCCACTGATCATAGGTGCTCTTACCATTTCTAGCCTTGTAAGCCTCTGCACATGCAGCGGTGCAGGCAGATGCTGCTGCCATGAAACGAGCCTGTGCTCTCAGGCTTTGATTGAAGAACTGCTGGCCTTGATCACCCAAGTGCGGGGCAAGATCGTCGCAGCGACGGGCCACTTGTGCGAAGCGCTCGGCTGCTTGTTGATTGCATTGGATCACAGCCTCGACCTTAGAGGTGGTGTCGCAGTTTTCGGGCACGATGCGATAGTAACCGATGCCGCGATCACCCAGCAGTTCTGATTCCTGCGAAGTATGGAGGGTGGCTCGCATGAGATCCCGGGCAGCGCGGACGACGCGAAGATCATGGAAGATGTATTGACGAGGGAAGCCGGGAATATCGGGCTTTCGCTGCTGCCAGTAGGCGTTGAAGAAGTCTCGGTACAGGACGTCAATTTGAGGTCCGTACTTGGCTCCCCAGTAGCCCTTGCAGAAGTCCGCCAGAAAACGGTCACTCGTGTAGCTGGCGAAGTCCCACATCATACTGGCATGGGCCGATAGACTGAGAGGGAACTCACGGATGTTCCCGGAATTGACGATGGAAAGTTGCAAATTGGGGCCGGATTCCAGCAGCATACGGTGGTTTTGCTCCATCTTCCACGGGCCTTCACCATCGGCGAGGTGAGAGCCGGTATTGGTGAACTGCACATTGAAGTAGTAGCCGAGCGGACGAGCGGAGGGAGCACGATAATTCCGAAGATCAGCAGCCGGAAAGTGGTCATGCCGCGCGGCGCTAAAGTTCCAGATGAGGCTGGGCAGCTCAGGTGGATGCAGCAAGCCCGCAGCCATATAGTCTGAGGCTTCATCGTAGATCACCGTGCGCATGAGTGGATGCTGCTCACCTGTGACACGCTGCAAGAGTGCGATCTGACGGTGCAGCACGTCCTGAAGGACCCTGGCACGCGCGGCATCATCCGGCGGTGCATCGGTGAAGCTTTTGTAAAAACCTTTGTCACCATCCCCACGCAGGCCGATCATCCAGATCATTTCAACCTTCTCCTGTTGGGCGAGGCGGATGTGGTGCTCCCAAAACTGCTCAAGCTGCGGCATGTCAGCCAGGCGGAGCGGCGGTGTGCTGGCACGGCCCTGTTTTGTCCAAAACTTCGCCCAATCACGCAAGGAAGCGCCAAAAGGGGCGAGATGAGTCGTGGTCACGGCCAGCCCCCGATCACGCGGCACGCGCAGCTTTCGCAGCGAGTCGTCAGAGAACTCGCCGACATCCAGCAGATTGAGTTTGAGCCGCAGCATGGTTTCGAGAACGCGGTCCCAGTGGGTGGCGTAATTGCGCTGAATCCATGGAGACAGTAGATCCGTGTCATTTGGAAACCAGCCACGCCAGCGAACCTGCGGGGATTGCCAAGTGAGTTTAGCGTCTTCTGGAATTTCAATTTGGGACTTCGTCTTTGGCTTCCACTCAGCCCAAAACCACCAGGGTGGTATATCCAGGAAGCGCTCGCAGAAGCTGTAGATGGCGTAAATGGTGCCACGCATGTCAGTCCCCAGAAGCTGCACCTGTGAGCCTCGGCGAATGATCGCATGCGACTCGGGACCCGTAATACCCCCCTCAGTGACTGAGCTGGAAATGACGATGGCCGGGCTGGCATTGTCAGGCAGCTTCCTCATCAACGGGGATGGAACCTTCAACACCCATTCCAGATCACGGCATAGGTCGTGGGCAGCCTTCTGAACTGGAAGAGGCTCTGATTCATCAACGATGACTGGAACGCCGGGAGGCAGACGAAGGGCTCCCGCTGTCAGACTTGTGTCGAGCATTCCTCCCCAAATAAACAAATGCAGAACAACTTTTAGAAGTGGAGATCGAAGCATGATATCGACTCAACTAAACGCTGAAGACAGTCGTCGCAAGCAGAGGAGGGAATCCGAACGGCTTCCGCCATTGAAGGATAGGCCACAGAACTCAGTGGTTATTCCCTGACACAAAGCGCTTTCAATGCCTAACGGACGATCTGCAAGAAGAAGCAAAGTCCTTTTACCGGCATGCACCCCTAAACGCGAGGGCGTATATTTTCATTTATACGCCCATTCGAACAGTCCTTTCTCCAGGATCTGCAAGCATACCCACGATGCATCCCAGTGTATGAACCAGTACCAATGCGGCCAAATAAGCCATTACCTCGGACTGCGCCCTCATTTGAATCTATGATTGAGAAATTCATAGTTCCAAGCAATCAACTCACGACTTCTTCCTTTTCTTCTCCAGGCGGTTGATCAGCATGTGCAAAGGCAGTGCATCGGTTAGGTCATAGGTGCCGCAGCTTTCATCAATATAGTTTTCAGTGGCGATGATCTTGCCGCCATTTTTCTGAACGATTTGAATCCAGTCTCTCGTCGTGCAACCGCCTCGGGTGTTATGTCGATAATAGGCTAACAGCCCGTCCAATTTCACCAGATCCTTGTCCTTGAGCTCCAGAGTGCCCAGGTCAATGGGCTGCAATGCCTGCTCCCGCATCAACTCCTTATTCCAGAGATGTGGGTGGTGGATGACCTTGACGCTCACCGCATCCTCTTTGGAAAATTCAAAGTCATAATGGTGATTGTGGATACAGCCCTGGCTTGAAAAAGTGACATAAATGGTCTCTCCCGCCGCCATCTTTTGAAACGATAGGGCTTCCGCAGCCCAGGTGAAGGCAGGGACAAAAAAGAGTAGGCTAACCAAAAAGGGGTTCATCAGACTTGGAAGAATATCCAAAGCTCCGGCTTCAAGCAATCCTCAAAACTTCACTTATTCCGTTCACCCCACCCTCAACACCCCACTGCTGCGGATCTTCGCTCTCAGGCCGCCGCGAAATTCGCCTTTCATAAAGGCCTCCGCACCATCCGCGATGACGCGGTCCATCCACTGGCAGGGTTTGCATTCCTGGCTGCCTTCAAATTCGATGCCTTGGAAGATGAACCTTTTTCCCAGTCCGGTCTTCAGGGGCATGCCACGGACGATGAGGTTGCGCCGGAAGACGGAGGCAGGCAGTTTCGGCAGTTTGAAGATGCGTCGGATTTCCTCCACCACCGCCGCATCGAAAAACGTCACCTGCCCTTTGAAGTCTGGGCGGAAGCCAAAGTAACGATCCCCGCGAAGGCCCATACCAGCCACGCATTCGATTTCTCGAACCTCTGTGATCCCGCTCTGCATCCGGCCTTCTCCCTGCCGCCCCCAGTAATCATGGCCGCCGGAGATGTAAATGTGCACCAGATCCCCTGTCCACACCGGCACCTCCACCGGTAGCGATTCCGTCTCTGCGGCTGGGGTCTGGGGGTCCGGGGTTTCCATGGGCACGTCCAATTGCGGATCTGATCAAAATTGTGAAGCTCATAAACACATCGCGCGAAGGCCGCTCCCTGGCCTCCATGCGATTCAGTGACGGTGCCTTTGCATCTGCATCCTCACGGCACCCCATTTTCCAGTCCTAGCCCTCAACGTCTCTGTGCCTCGCTCTGAATGAACTCCCATGAACCTCTCGCCATCATCGGCAGCGGCCCCTCCTGCATCTTCCTGTTAAAGCATCTCCTGGATCAGGCGGAGATCCTGAAGCCGCATTTTCCAGAAGTCGCCATCTTTGAAAAAAGCAGCCTCACCGGCATGGGCATGCCCTACAATCCGCAGACGACGGACCGGTATAACATGTCCAATATTTCCTCCGAGGAACTGCCAGAGCTGCCCACCACCCTGGTTGACTGGCTGCGCAATCTGGAGCCAGAAGCCCTGCGTGAGCTGGACTTGGAAAATGTCGAAATCAGTGAAAGCGAGGTGTATAGCCGCCTCGCGCTCGGCCAGTATTTAAAAGCCCAGTATGATGCCTTGATCGCCCTCCTGGCCCAGGCAGGCATCCGCGTCCGCGAGTATCCGGACAGCGCCATCACGGATGTGCAGGATCATCCCTCCGGCAGCGGCGTCACCCTCACCACGGCCACGGGCAGCACGCATCTCTTTGACCGCATTGTCATTGCCACCGGTCACCATTGGGCGGAGGAAGACAAACCTGCCCAGGGTTACTACGCCTCCCCCTGGCCCATAACCAAGCTGCTGCCACCGGAGGGCAAATTTCATAATTTTCCCATCGGCACCCTGGGGGCCTCCCTCAGCGCCTTTGATGTCGTTTCCTCCCTCACCCACCGGCATGGCCGTTTTGTAACGGAGGAGGATGGTCACATGACCTACCAACCTCATCCAGGGACAGAAAACTTCAAAATCACCATGCACTCCTCCGAAGGTCTGCTGCCGCATTTGCAGTTCGATCAGGTGGAACCCATGAGAAAAATCTACCGCCATCTGAATCGCAACTCCTTGTTAGGCCTGATTGATGATTCCGGGTTCCTACGCATTGAGACCTACTTTGACAAAATCTGCCGCCCGGCGCTACGCACCGCCTTTGAAAAGGACGAGATGAAAGAGATGGTCCAGCTCCTGGATGACTCGGATTTCAGCCTCACCGACTTCGTGGAAAAAATGAGTGCCAAGCACGAATATGCGGATGCCTTCGAAGGCATGCGTACGGAGATGGTGGAGGCCAAGGAATCCGTGGAAAACCACCAGCCCGTGCACTGGAAGGAGGTCATGGATGACCTGATGTACACGCTGAATTTCCATGCCGGGCTCATGCCAGCGGAGGATCATCTGCTGCTGCACTCCGAGGTGATGCCCTTCCTCCTGAATGTCGTCGCCGCCATGCCGCTGAATTCGGCCGATACCATCCTGGCCCTGCATCAGGCGGGCAAGTTGGAGATTGTCGCTGGCAAGGTGACCGTGGCCGAAGAACAAAAAGAACCCGGCAGCACCACCATCACCGTGGCGGATGAAGACCAGGAAAGCACCCTCAGCTATCGCATGTTCATTGATTGCAGCGGGCAAAAGCCCCTGGAGCTGGAGGACTATCCCTTCCCCAGTCTTGTCAAAGACGGCACTGCCCGCAAAGCCCGCACCACCTTTGATGATGCCCACACGGCCGCCCCCAAAATGCCAGACAGCAAAAAAGAGCACCTGTTTAAAGAAAATGGCCGATGGCTTTACCACACTGGCGGCATTGATATTGACGGTGCATACAGGCTCATTGATTCCAATGGCAAGTCCCACCCGCGCATCCACGATATTGCCTTCCCTCACACCTCGGGCAAACGGCCCTACTCTTATGGCCTGCAGGCCTGCAATGATACCAGTGCCATCGTCGTTCAGGCCTGGGTGGAGGAATGCCAGCGGTCCTCTCCCGTGAATGATTCCCCGGCCGCGATCACCCGCATTTACGAAAAAATACAGGCCGCAGACTAGCATCAAATCGGCAGCCGAAGCTGCTGCTGCGTGGGCGGCACCAGAGTGGAAAGGCCGATGCCTAACAAACGCAGCGGCCCGGTCACCAACTGATGCCGCGCCAGTAAAAAACACGCCACCCGGTAGATCTCCGCCGCCGTGGTCACCGGATCATCCAGGCGCAACTGCCGCGTCAGGGTGGTGAAGTCACTGTAGCGTACTTTCACCTGCACCGTCAGCGCCCCCACTCCGTGCTTGTCCAGCGTTTGCGAGACATCCTGCGCCATCTCTTTCAATGCGGATCGCAGCTCAGGCCGGTGATCCGTGTCCTTCAGAAAGGTATTCTCCGCACTGATGCTCTTGCGCTCATCACTCAGATCCACTGGCCGATCATCAATGCCCATGGCCCGTTCCTTCAGCTTCCAGGCAAAGGAGCCCGCCACGGATTCCAGGGACATCTTCGTATCCTGTAGATCGCCCACCGTCATCAGTCCCATCGCCTCCAGCCCCCGTGCCGTCACAGGCCCCACACCATGGACTGTGCCTACCGGCAGAGGTCTCAAGAAGGCCAGCTTGTCACGGTCCAGGATGACGGTCAGGCCATCCGGCTTTTGGAAATCACTGGCCAGCTTGGCCAGAAACTTATTGGAGCTTATACCCACACTTGCTGTTAGGCCGCATTCCTCCCGGATGCGTTTTTTAATGGCCGCCGCCATGGGCCGCGCAGCTTCGATCGCCTCATCCAGCTCTGTCTTTTCCGCGACCAATGCACTCACATCCAGATACGCCTCATCCACGGATACTTGCTCGATCAGCGGCGTGAACTCATGAAGAATCGTCATGATGCGTGCGGACTCCGCCCGGTAAACGTCCATGCGCGGCCTCACAAAAATCCCCTCTGGACACAGCTTGGCCGCCGTGCGGGAGGGCATCGCCGAGCGCACCTTAAATTTCCGGGCCTCATAGCTCGCCGCACAGACCACGCCACGCTTGTCCGGTGGCGACCCGACAATCACCGGCCTGCCCCGGTAAGACGGCTCATCACGCTGCTCCACGGATGCGTAAAATGCATCCATATCCATGTGCAGAATGACCCGTGGCGTACCCATATCCGTAATACGCTCCAGATGGCCATGCCGCGCCTCCTCGTCAACCCCTGACCCGGAGAACCTCACCTGCTTGGCATCACTCCGCCGCCTTCATGCTTCCCAGCATTTCCAGCAGGCGCGCCGTGATCTTCACACTGGCCTGCACCTCCAGCCGGTTGGTGCCCAGCCACGTCTCATACCCACCCAGTTCATGATGCTCCGGCGTCGGCAGGTATCCATAATATCCACTGGCGATGCTATGAGTAAAAGTCGGCTTAAAAGGACTCTTCTGTTTCAGCTCCAGCCCGGTCTCCACAAAGGTTTCACAAGGTATCGCACAGATACCCACCGCACCGATTCGCAATGTCTGTAACGGCAGGTCAATCTGCGGCGGTGCATCCTTCAGCTTCAGTGTCCGCTCCGCATAGGCGATCTCCAGCACGGAGGTCTTCCCGCCAATGAGACGTGGTTTGTCCAGCACTCCCTGAGCCCAGGTGACCAGCTCAGGCGTGGGCTTGCGGGCTTCCAGTTTCAGCTCGCTAAAGCGGGCATCCAGCGGCACCCAGTCCTGATACGTGATGCCCTTCATGGCCGCCACCGTCGCCTGCGCCACATCATCCGCCACCTCACGGATCTTGCTATAGGGACCGCCAGACTTTGCCGGCGTTTTGGAGTAATCGTTGTTGTTGATGTTCCCGCTCGTGCCGTTGCTCATCATCGCCACGAATGGCGGGTCCTGCCGGTCCGCGCCTAACAACTGTTGCAATCGGTCACAAAACACCCCGTAATAGTCCGAGGAGATGTGATTCGACCCCACGCCCCCCACATAGTGCAGGGAATAATTCGCCAGCACCGCCAGCGGTTTTCCATCCAACGTCTGGAGGGAGATGATGCTCACCTCCGGATCCGTTGGCCCCGCAGGCTTTACCAGATTGGCACCCCGTGGCGGATTCATCTTCACTTTGTCAATCCCGCCAAAGGGATTCGGCGGCACCGTTCCCTCCTTCATAAACCAGCGGCGATTAAACACCTGATCCGGCTCCTCCCCCACACCCCAGCCGATGCGCGCAGGCACCAGGTTATTCACCGCCCGCGTCACCCCGTCCGCGATGCGGCGTGCCACAAAGGTCTGGTATTCACTTAGCGGCTCATCCAGCGAGTAACGGTTTTCACTCAGCGCACTGGAGGCGGAATGCGTATGCGTGGCGGACATCAGCAGCCGCTCACGTGGGATACCCGTTTGTGCCTCCACCAGCCGCGCCGCTTCATCATACATCTGCCGCGCAGCCCCCAGCAGGTCACACACCACGATCGCCACCCGCTTCTCCCCATTGTCCAGCACCAGGCAGCGCGCATGCAATTCATCATGCACATGCGTGGAGGCAGAAGGGCTGAACCCGCCCACCACCGGCATGCCGATGGGCGGCGTGATGTTGCTCGTCGCCGCTCCTGCGAGAAACTTTTTCGAAGGCTCCTGTGCAGAAACACAGGCGAGGCTAAGGGCGATCCAGAAGACGAGTTGGCGCATCCATGGAATACGCCTTTTTTTCATCCCATCCTTCGTCCCATTGTGACCAAACACGATACCTTCGTGAGCAAAGTAGCCCGCTCAGTCCCCTGTGCAGATGCAGCGCCGAAGCCCCAGTCAATCACCAGCCAACACCCGGCGCCGAAGCCCCAGACCTCACCCCCTAAACACCCCCACCAACAGCCCGTCTCGTCCTACCGGAAATAACCACTCACCTTCAGCTTGCGGCTGAAAATCTTATCCCCGGCGGCCACATAAAGAATGTCATGGTCCTTGCCGGCAAACTCCGTGCTCACCACCTTGCCATCCATCACCGGTTTGGCGATGATGCCAGCTAGGCGACCCGCCGGATCAAAGATCTGGATGCCCAGCTCCGTGGTCACAAAATACCGTCCTTTGGACTCCGTGGTGGCTCCATCCCCAGAGGCCGTTTCCTTGCCTGTGGCCAGCCACATCGTCATGAAGGGAGCCCCGCTGGAAAGCGTGCCATCCTCCTCGATACGCCAGGTCCACACATGCTTGCCGCCGCTTTCGGAGACCGCCAGTGTGGCTTCATCCGGGGAGATGGTGATGCCGTTCGGCTTGGCCACGTGACCCTCATCGGCAATGATGTGCTTCTTGTCCGCCGTGATCAGGTGGATGCGTTGCGTCGGTGTCTCAGTGAAATAAACATTCCCCTTCTTGCTCACCACTAGGTCATTGCACTTCACACCCGTGAGAAGCACTTCCACTTCCCCTTTCATCGTGATGGCGATGACTCGCTGCTCACGGTTATGGCAGGCGTAAAAGCGACCATCTGGCCCTATTTGCAGACCGCTGATCCCAGGCAGGTTATCCAGAAAAAGATCCGTCTTCCCCGTTTCAGCATCCAGTTTGTAGATCCCCTTCCCGGCCTTCACATCGGTGAAGTACAAGTGGCCTGCCGCATCCGTGCACAGCCCGTCGGTAAAGGTATAGCCGCTCACCGCCTCCTTCCACGGCTGGTCATCGCTGAGGTATTCGTGCAGGGAGGTATCCTGCGCATCAGACAACAGCGGCAGAAAGGCGAGGGATAAAAAGGCGAGGTGTTTCATGGTCGGTCTAACAAAATGAATGGTGTAATGACAAGGCTGCTTATTTCTTCCACAGCCAGCGCAACGTATCCGGCAGCATGGACGCCCCGTGCTTGCCATTGTGAGTGCCTTCCCCCAGGACAAACTGGAAATCGTATCCGGCGAATTTCAGCGCCGCAGCCATGTCTTGGTTGGCCAGGGGCCAGTTACCAAACTGGTTATCCAGATCATTCTTGCCATCTTGCAGGAAGACCTTCAGAGGCTTCTTGTCACTCTTGCGGATCAGCGCTGGATACACATGACCGCCACGGATGTTGGTAAAGGAACCGATGTGGCTCACCACCTTGCGAAATTCATCCGGCCGCTCCCAGGCCACGGTAAATGCACAGATGCCACCGCTGCTGTTTCCACAAATCGCACGCTCATCCGGATTCGTCGTCAGAGTATAATCCTTCGCCACGGCGGGCAGGATTTCTTCCAGCAGAAAGCGGGCATACAAATCACCCAGGGAATCATACTCATAGCTGCGATTGCTACGCGGCTTAACCTTCGGGTCCTGGTTCGCAAAGTTCCCCGGCTGGATGAAAATGCCGATGGTCACTGGCATCTCCCCTTTGGCGATCAGGTTGTCAAACACCACCGGTGCACGGAACTGGCCGTCTGGTTTGACAAAGCCCGCTCCGTCACAAAACACCATCACCGCCGCAGGCTTCTCCTTGGTGTATTGGGCTGGCACATAGATCCACCAGTCACGCGTGGTACCAGGAAAGATCTTGGATTCCGTCCAGGCGGGCATCTGCGTCACCTTTCCCTGGGGCACCCCGGCCTGCACTTGGGAATCTGGCCCCAGCACGTATTGATCATCCTGCGGGGCAGCGTGGAGTCCGAAAGAAAGGGCGAGAAAAAAACAGGCAGCGGAAAACTTCATACAGAGCGTGAACAAACGCCACCCGATGCCTCATGTTGCAAAACACTTGGCCATTCTGGTGGCGCGTTCATTCATGGCTCACGCATTCACTGCCACAGATGCGGGTGAATCTGCACCCGCATCTGCACGCAAACTTGAGCCCTTACCCACCTTGCGGCAGCTTAAACAGGATCTCGCCACCCCGGATCTTATTAGCCGCATCCGCAGGCAGCGGTGGCAGTTGGAAATTCCCGGCACCGATGACCCCATCCGTATCCGTGACCGGCGGCTGACGCAGCACCCCAGTGAAGGGCACCGTGCGCTTCACCACCTTCGTCGCACTCGCATTGGCAGTCGTCGGCGCAGGCACCACATCAGACACAGAGAAGCTACCTTTAAAAGCACCCGTGGCCGGAGTGAACGTCACCGCCCACTTCGTCGGATTTGCAGGCACCAATGCTGGCAGCGTCACCAGGACTTTGTTCGTCGTTTGCAGCTGAACCTCCGTCGGCAGCGTAGCGAAGCCGTCTGTATCAAAATTACTGTGCTCCACCTCGATCTTGGCATCCACACCCAGTCCCAACCGTTGGGAAAGAGGAATGGCCGTTACATTTCTGGAGGCAGCCACCGGAGGCAGCCACGGATCCAGGGTAAACTGTGAGTTCAAAGGACCGAAACCCAGGGGATAAGACTTGTCATTGCCACCTGGCTCTTTTTTCCAGACGAACTTGGCCTCAGAATCATAGTCCACGTATTTGCGCCCGGAGAGCGTCGGATGATCTTCCAGTGAGATCTGCCCGGCCACAAAACTGTCCACCCGCTTATAGGGAATCAAGAACAGGCGATACCCGGCATCATAGTCAGCCGCCAGCGAGGCCGTGAGCACCGTGCCATCCGCCAGCATCCCGGCGATTTTCATCAGCCCTTTCGCATCAATGCTCACCGTCGCCTGCCCATAGCCGCCAGGCAGGACATCCGCAGAGACATTGATCTCCTCCCCAGGATCCAGCACCAAGGTATGCGCCCCCACATGGGAAAGCGTCTGCCCCTTGAGCAGCACCAGCAGTTCCTTCCCGGTTGTCGTCGAGCCGAGAGGCACTTCCACCAGGCCGTCCATAACGACCAAGTTTGCCTCAAACACGCCTTCCAGGCGCAGCGTAAAGTTCAGTCTGTATTCGGTCGTCCCTTTCTTGAACACCGATGAGCCAGTCACTTCTTCATCATCAGGATCAATGGTCAGATCGCCTTTAAAGGACAAAGCCGCCAGCTCCCGCGCCATCGTCACCTTGCCGCTGAAGGTCTTGCTCGTATTGACCACCGTCATCTCCAGCTTGGCGCAGGGCAGTGTGTCACTGCCCGTCAAAAGAGCCTCATATTGACCGCCAAATCCATCCACCGTCAGCGTCCCGGGCACATAGACGAAGGCATAGTTCACGGCCACCGCTCCGGCCGCTTTGATGGGGTAAAGTCCGCCGGGGCTGGCCTCCTTGGCCGTCGTCGTCACCGTCGGTGCCTTCACGGCAGGGCTGGCCTGCGGATCAGCAAAGATGGTGTCTTTTGAATCCCCCGGCATAAAGCCACTGTACGACAGTGTCAGCTCAGGATTGACCGATCCCACCAGCTTGCGCTGGTCGTCCGCTTTCACGAAAAGCGGGGCCTTGTTGACTGTCAGGCTTCCGGTCTTCCGCACCGTACCGGCAGTCGCCACGATGGCATACTTACCGGCCTTGACCGGCGGATTTGGGCTGCCTGCATAAGTGATCGTCACTTCCGTCTCTTCATCCACGCCTGTATAGCCCACCACACGCGGTGTCCCATCATAGGTCTGCACCAGATTTGTCATCGTCAGGGCAGCGGGGCTGACCAGGATTTTGATTGTCTTGGCCACACTTTTCGCGGGCAGGTAGGCAGCCGTACCAGCTTGGCTGGCCGTGATTTTCACCGTCCCCACAGCATCCAGACGCAGGGTCGTCGGCCCAGTCATCGTCCCTGGCCCGTCTGTCACAGTATAAGTCAGTGGCAGGCCAGAATTGCAATAGCCTGTCAGCTCCAACGTTTCATCATCCAGATAGACACTGGCGGGTGCCACCCAAGTGATGGTCTGGGCAGTCTTCACCACCGGAGTATTCCCGCTCATGAAAAAGCTCTGCGTCACAGGTGCTGCCGCTGCCCAGAGGTTATTCCCCGCCTGCTTCGCACGGATCGTCACCGCGCCGCTGGCCCCCTTCGGAGTCACCGTCGCACCTTCCAGAGTCACAGGACCAGATAGCAGTTCAAATTCCACCGGCAGACCGGAAGAAGCCGTCGCCGTCAGGGTGAAGTCACCATCCGCCACTAGGCGATCCGCCAGTGCTGCAAAGGTGATGCTCTGGGGTTCCGGGACAGGCGGGATGTCCAGGGCTTCAAAGCTCTGCACCACATCCACAGCCGCCGCATAGTTATCGTCCCCCGCCAGGCTCGCCACCAGGGTCACTTCGCCCACCGTGCCATCCAGAGTCAGCGTATTCCCATCCAAAGTTGCCGGACCAGACTGCTTCGTGATCGTCACCGGCCGCCCTGAGCTTGAAGTCGCACTCACCGTAAACGGCACACGGTACATCGACTGGTCACCAATCGTCGCAAAGGTGATCGTCTGGGGAGTCTTCGCCACCGTGAAGGTATGCACCACCGGCGTCGCCGCCGCGAAGTCATCATTCCCCGCCTGCGTCGCCGTCAGCGTCACCTCTCCCGCCCCGGTGATCGTCACCTTATTGCCGGAGATTATCGCAGGATCCCCATCCGCCACTTCCACCGTTACCGGCAGTCCTGAACTGGAAGTCGCCGTGAAAGTAAAAGTATTCGCCGCCGGGTTAAACGTCCGGTCCGCCGGTTCTGCAAACGTGATCGTTTGTGGTGGCAGCAGTCCGTTCTTGGATTCAAACGCTCCACCTCCTAGAATGACAAACCGGTTCCTCGGCTGCCCATTGTAAGTGGTGAAAGCACCCCCGGCATAAATGCGACCTTGCGCGTCTATAGCCAACGCTTTGACCGAGTTGTTGAAGCCTGTGCCGATGTTGAATGAAGAGTCCACCGTGCCATCCACCGCAGCACGGTAAAGATGGTTGGTAAAACCTAGAAAAGTCCCAAAACTGGTGTTGAACAAACCCCCAATAATCAGTTTTCCATCTTCTTGCTGGACCGAAGCATAAACGAGCTGCCCCGGATTCGGGGTGAAGCCTAGCTGCGTCCCATTGGTAGCATGGTATCGCTGCCCATACACGCCAGGAGCATTCTGACCTGCAAAGATGCTCCCATCTTTCAATTCATTGAAATGCAGACCGGATTTCCCGAGACCCGCAGAAGCAAAGGCCGGATCAAGGTTACCATTTGAAGACACCAGAAAAACGCCAACTCCCGCCCCGAATGTGCCCCATGCGTTATTGCTAGCACCAATCAAAAGTTTGGTTCCTCTCAACATCAAGGCGAAGACTTCACCGTTGTCATTGATTTTGGATTTAAAGCCCGTGTCCCGGACACCCGTATTACCCAGCCTCACAACGGCACGCACATCTGCTGTAGTGACCCCACCGACATTTTCAAAATCTCCACCAACATATACACTTCCATTCCCAAGAGGTGCTAGAGCATTCACAGACCCCAATTGTGGCCCTGTCGTGGCCGTGTTAAACGTCGTATCCAAAACCCCGGATGAAGTGAAACGAGCTACCCGTCCCAACTGCGTGGTCACTCCGCCAATGGTCACACTTGTAAAGTCTCCACCCACAAAAATCTGGCCAGCCGCGTTTACCGCAATGGCTCTGACATTATTGTTAAAACTAGGGGTGAAATTAGGATCAAGAGTTCCGTCGGCCAAGAAGCGTGCCAGCCGTCCACGCGGCTGTGGCGTTCCGCCATCGACACGCACCTCGGTGAATCCGCCGCCCACCAAATAAGACCCATCAGGATACATGTGGATCGCGCTCACCTCATCGTTTCCGCCGTTAAAAGTGGGCTGAGGCCTGTCCTTCGACAGTCCCCCAGGCCTTTTTTCCACGGTCAAAATCGCCTCGGTGGTCATCACGCTTTCGTTATCCTCCGTGATACGCAGCTTGTAAGGTCCTGCACGGCTAAAGGTCACGTCAGAAATTGTCAACGTAGGAGAGGTCGCCCCCTCAATACCATTGCCATTCTCCACCATCGTCGTTCCGTAAAACCATTGGTAATAGAGTGTCCCTGCTCCCGTTCCCCCTCCTGTAAAAGTCACATCAGATCCATATTCCACGGACGTACTTTCTGGATTGTCATTCACCGTTGGTGCCGCCTGGATCTGGCAATTTGCCAGCATTCCAAAGACTAAAGTGAATATCAGCAGGAAGGTAGAGTGCCGAGCACGAGAAGTTGCCATAGTTGAGAAAGTTGGGGTGTGTAACTTGGTCTCTATAGCAACGTTTTTTTCGGATGCAACTTACAGTCTAACTACTTATTTAACATCATCTGTAAACTAACTGTAACCTTACCTCTGACTTAGAGTATAAACCGAGCATTCTGCAATAAAATGACAAAATCACACTACCTTTGGTGACATATAAAAAGATTCGCCTATGCTATTTGCATGAGAAACATTTTTCAGCGGCTCCTAGCAAGCATCTCACCCTCCTTTGATGGCGAACAACGGCGTGGCATTGGCTGCCATCCGCGCGTCATCATGGCCCTGCTCATCATTGGCGGCACGCTCGCTTATCATTACTTGGGCACCACGGAGTATGAGAATGAATTCACCGGTCGCACGCAGCGCCTAGCCTTTGCCACGCCGGAAGAAGAAATCGCCCTTGGCTTGCAGTCCGCACCCATGATGATCCGCGAGATGGGTGGCCAGTCACGCGATGCGAAAGCGCAGGCCCAGGTGGACCGCGTGGGTGCCAAGCTGGTGCAGAGTACCCTCGCTCGGCAGACACCTTATCGCTTTGAATTTCACCTGCTCGCCGATACCCAGACCATCAATGCCTTCGCCCTTCCGGGCGGACAGATCTTCATCACGGAGGCTCTCTATCGCCTCTTTAAAAATGAGGACCAACTCGCAGGTGTCCTCGGACACGAGATCGGCCATGTGGTGGGCCGTCATTCCAATGAACAAATGGCCACGACCAAGCTCTGGCAAGGACTGGCCCAGGGTGCAGGCGTTCTCCTTTCCGATGGCCAAAGCAGCGCCGGTCATCAAATCGCCAACATGGTGGCCAACATGCGTGTGATGAAATATGGCCGCGATGATGAACTGGAGTCCGACGCCCTCGGCATCCGCTTCCTCATTGATGCCGGATACGATCCCGAAGCCATGATCGGCGTCATGGACATCCTGGCCAGCGCCTCCAAAGGCAGCGGCCAGCCTGAATTCATGAGCACCCATCCCGCGCCAGAAAACCGCGCCGAGCGTATTCGCCAACTCATCGCCGAATACCGGAAAAAAGGCTGAGCATATCGAGAGCTTCTTCATCATCGACCTGCCGCACCATGCCCAAACGTGTACTCTGCCTGCTAACCGATCACTTTGAAGAGATCGAAGCCATTACGCCCGTGGACCTCCTGCGCCGCGCCGGGGTGGAGGTCGTGATGGCCTCTATGCGCGAAAGCATCCAGGTCGTTGGCCGCAGTGGCATCCTCATCAAAGCAGACTCCCATTTCGCCAGCGTGGACCCGACCACCTTCGACCTCCTTTTTATCCCAGGAGGCCCCGCCGTCAAAGCCCTCCGTGAAGACGGACGCGCAGCCGCTTTAGCCCAATCATTCATCAGCGCTGGCAAAACTGTGGCCGCCATCTGCGCTGCGCCCCTGGTGCTGCATGATGCAGGTCTACTGACCGGTAAAAAATACACGGCGCATGATTCCACCTATGAGGAGCTGACAGAGGCGGACCCCGCCCAGGAGGTCGTGACGGATGGCCTCATCATCACTTCCCGTGGCGCAGGCACTGCACTCGCTTTTGGTCTTGCCCTAGTCGCCCAGCTCACCACTCCAGAAGAAGCCGCCAAAGTCGCCCGGGCCATCATGGCCTGATCCTCCAAGCCCGTCCGTCAATCCTTCACGCCGGTTTTTCCTGATCTCGAAATTGAGTCGGTGTCAGCTTCGTCATCCGCTTGAAATCCTTGCTGAAGAAAAACTGGTCCGCGTAACCCACCTGACGTGCGATTTCCTTCACTGGATCATCAGATTCGATGAGGCGGCGCTTCGCCTGATTGATGCGTTCCCTGCGCAACCAGTCGATCGGGCTGGTGCCGATGGCGGATTTAAACTGGCGGCTGAAATGGCTCTCGCTCATTCCTGCCAATTGCGCTAGTTCCACCACCCGGATCGGCTGGTGAAAATAAAGCCGCATTTTCTCCAGCGCCTTCTGCACTGGCATGGGCAAATCTGGACGAATGAGGTCAGGATCCGACAAACGCGCATCAAAAGCCTTGGCAATGATAGCCGCGATGGCCGCATTCACATTCGCCGCATCGCAGGGTCGATTGCCATCCAGATAATCAAAACTGCGTTCAAATTCCACCGCTGCTCCCGTGGCGTCAAATCCCCCCATCACAGGCATGGAGCGCACCTCCAAAAGCTGCGCCAAACGGTCCAGCGACCGCCCCTCCACCCGCACCCAATACACCTCCCAGGGATCTTTTGAAATAGCCCCATACGCATGAGGATGATGGCAGTTCACCCACACAAGATCTTGTGGCCCCACCTCATGCCGCCGCCCGGCCACCTGCACCCACCCCTGCCCGCTGAGGCAGAGGATCAACTCATGCCCAGGATAGGTCTCCCGCTGGATGCGATGCTCCACACTCGCCTTCAAGTGCCCTGCCCTGACCACGGAATAAAACAAGTCCCGCTGCCAGTCCGCCGGGGTGGCATATAAGTTCTTGAGAAACAAAGTCTCTGGAGGCGGTACGTTCATAGCAGTATAATACAACATGAGGGCCGCGCAAATATTGACGGGGGCATGGTTTTTTTTGAGATCGACCTCCTCCTTCCTCCCCAGATCAAAAAAATTGCGTGTGACACTCACGACATCTCCAAGACATCTCTGGCGCTCCCCGAATCAGTGTGCTAAGGCAACCAGTTCCCCCGGTCTCTCCGCCGTGGGGCTTTGTGCTCATGCCTGACTTTGCTACATCCCTCCCCAGCCTCCTCCAGTCCTTCGATCCACGTCTCCGCCAGGAGGCAGAAAGACTTGCCGATGATGATGCCATCCGCGGCCTCGACATTGTCGAAGATGAAGTCCTTGCCGAAGTCGTCCTGGATGACCGGCGGGTAAACGTCCGCTGGGCTTTGGAAAACGATGCCTGGCAGGCAGAAAGCGATTGTGACGAGGAACCGCTCCATTTTCTGGCCCTGTGCGCCACTCTGGTCGCCTCCCAGCGCCGCTTCGCCCGGCAGACTCAGGGCAGTGCCACCACTCCTTCCCTACCACCGGAAGAAACCTTCCAGCTTGGCCTGGAGCGCCGCCTCGCCCGCCAGCTCACCCCGGAGGAGGAAGGCTACCTCAGCAAGCTGGAAAAACGTTTCCAGCGCGTCCGCCAGAGCGGTCATATTTATGATCAGGACATGGTCCGCCTGCATCCGCGCTGGAGCATCCAGAGCGTGGATCCCCTGGCCCTCTGGCCCGAGCCTCCGGTGAATCTCAAGGAATTCTGGGAATACGTGGCCCTGGCCCTGCATGAGCGCAGCCTGCCCGCCCCCTCCTTCCTCCGCGGCAGCGTGGACATTGATGCCGTGCGTGCCCGCCTCAGCGTCTGGCGTCAGGAGCGCACCCTGCCCCTCTGGCGTGAGCGTATTCGAGATCTCCTGCGCAGCCTCAATGATGCCCCGCCGAAGGGCCGCCGTAGCTGTGATTTCAGGCTCATCATCACCCCTTCGGAAGCCCGTCTGCAAATCCGCTCCAGCGATGACGCCGCCTTCCGCAATGTGGCTGGCAGCGAGCTGGCCAACCTGGAAAATGAATACGAACGCGGTGCCCTGAACCTCCCCGCCTCGGCGGAGCTCCTCCTCCTCGCCTGCATCAGCCAGACCGGGGCCAATCCGGGAGACGTTTGCCGTTTTGACCTGGAGACTCATAGCCGCTGGCTGGGCACCTTGTTCCAACAGCCCGCCCTCCAGGCCCGCCTGCTGACCCTGGATGAAATGCCCTTCCGCCGCGTCAGCGAGCCGCTGACCTGGTCCAGTGAAGAAAACACTGAAACCGGCCAGCTCAATCTCACCCTCATCCAGGCGGATGGCGCTCCCGCTCCGCTGCCTCTCCGCGTCATGCATGGCGCAGAGACCCTGTTCCTGTCGTCGGATTCTGTTTTCCCAGGCCCGCTTTGGTTTCCTGAAGAAACACGCCTGGAAGCTCCTACCGCCATTCCTTTGAATGCCCTGGCCACCCAGGACGGCATCGCCTTTCTGGATAAACTGGGCCTACCCCTGCCTGCGGACATCGCCGGGCGCATCCGCCATGAGCCCCTGCATGTGCAGATCCGCGCCGGATGTGTGGCCCGCTCCCATGCCACCAGCACTGAGCACGCCGTCTTTCAGGTGGAAGCCGCCACTCCAGATGGCACCATCCGCGAGGTCCTCCGCTATGGCGGCTGGCAGCCCACGGAAAACGCACGCCCGGAGGATGATGACCACAGCATCATCTGCCGTGACCGCAGCGCCCTAGCCACCGCTGAGGCCACCCTCCAGGAAATGCGCCCGGTTTATGACCCGGAGTATGAAGGCTTCCGCGTCCGCCTGACCAAGACCTTTCCAGACCAGTTCAACACCTGGGCCAAAGGTCTCCCCGAAGGCATGAGCCTCACCGCCGATGAACGCCTCCAGTCCATCCTGGCAGATCCACTCATCGCCCGCGTCCGCATTGAGGCTTCTCAAACAGCGAACATCGACTGGTTCGATCTCAAGATGGTCTTCGAAGTCGAAGGAGCAGACCTCAAAGCTGCCGATATCCGCCGCCTCATCTCCGCCAAAGGCGGGTTTGTGCAGCTTGCCGATGGCACCTGGCGCCGCGTCAAGCTGGAGCTGAGTGAAGAGCAGCAGGAAATGATGGACCAGCTAGGCCTGGACATGGATGAATTCAGCAATGAAGCCCACCGCCTGCACTGGCGCCAGCTCACCGGCCAGGGGGCCAAAGAGATCATCAATCCCCGTGCCTGGCAGAACCTGACCCAGCGCATGGAGCAGGCAAAGCTGGATGAAAAACCCGCCGTCCCGGAAGGCCTCGGCGTCACCCTGCGGCCTTATCAGGAGGAAGGCTTCCACTTCCTCTCCTACCTTAGTTTAAACAAATTTGGCGGCATCCTGGCGGATGACATGGGTCTGGGTAAAACCATCCAGAGCATCACCTGGATCCTCTGGTTGCGCGCCCGCTATCGCAACGCATGGCCCTGCCTCGTCGTCTGTCCCAAATCCGTCCTCGACGTGTGGGCCACTGAATTTGCCAAAGCGGCTCCCGGCTTGAAAGTGCAGGTCCTGCGTGACAAAGAGGAGCTGGATCTGGAAATCCTCTACAAAGACTATCACGTGATGGTCATGAACTACGCCCAGCTCCGTGGCTGCATCGAGCTGCTGGAATCCGTCAAATGGCTGGCCGTCATCCTGGATGAAGGGCAGCACATCAAAAACCCGGACAGCAAGGCCGCCAAGGCAGCGCGCATGCTCAAGGCGGAAAGCCGCCTCGTCCTCAGCGGCACACCGGTGGAGAATCGTTTGTTAGACCTCTGGAGTCTGATGACCTTTGCCGCCCCCGGTGCGCTCGGTGACCGCAATTATTTCCACCGTCATTTTGACCGCCGTAAAGATGCCAAGGCCAGCGAGCGCCTCTCCGCCCGCCTGAAGCCCTTCCTTCTCCGCCGCACCAAATCCCAGGTGGCCAAGGATCTGCCAGCCCGCAGTGAGGAAGCCATGCTCTGCGAAATGAGCGGCACCCAGGAGCGCCTGTATCGTGAAGAACTGGCCAAGGCCCAGCACATGGTGCTCACCGCCTCCGGCTTTGAAGTCCTCACCCGCAAGCGCTTCGCCATCCTCCAGGCCCTCACCCGCCTGCGCCAGATCTGCTGCCATCCTGCCTTGGTGGATAAAACCGCCGGGGACGATGACAGCGCCAAGCTCACCGCCACCCTGGAGCTCATCGAAGGCCTCCATGCCGAAGGCCACAAGGTCCTCCTCTTCAGCCAGTTCGTCACCATGCTCAGCATCATCCGTGACCGCCTGGATACGATGAAGATCCCGCATTACTGGCTCACCGGCAGTACGAATAACCGCTCCGAAGTCGTCCAAAGCTTCCAGGAAGATGCCGACCCATGCGTGTTCCTCCTGTCCCTGAAAGCCGGCGGCAGCGGTCTGAACCTCACCGCCGCCAGCTACGTAATCCTTTATGACCCCTGGTGGAATCCCGCAGTGGAAGCCCAGGCAATTGACCGAGCCCACCGTATCGGCCAGACGCAGCCCGTCATGGCCTACCGGATGATCACCAAAGGCACGATCGAGGAAAAAATCATGCTGCTTCAGCAGAAAAAAACCCTCATGTCCGCCAATATCCTGGGCGAAGGCGGCTTCTCCAGCACCCTGGAGAAATCCGACTTCGAATTCCTCTTCGGACTGGAAGCTGAGGAAGCTATGAACGCCGAAGACTGAGTGGTCTCATAGGATTGCATTTTGCCGGAACGCATTGGGAAAAGGGGATCAGATATTCCCTTATCCTGATGCGTCTGTGTATTTTTATGCTGAAAACGGGGCTAGGCTGGCTATATTGGTCTGCCCCCCATGAAAACAAATGCCTTTAAATCGGCCCATGGCCTAGCCATGCACCGGATCCATCTGTGCAGCACCTTCGGGGCGCTACTTTGCCTGCTCTTCGCAGGAAACCTTTCCGCCCAGTCCCTCACCTGGGATGCCAATGGCGACACGACCAACGTCATTGATGGTGGCGGCACCTGGAACACCACCAACTACAACTGGTGGGATGGCTCTGATAACGTCCAGTGGGATAACGCAGCCAATAACATCGCCATTTTCGGTAACAATACCGTTGTTGGGACCGATGAAGCGACCTCCACCGTCACCGTCAGCGGCACCGTCAATGCAGGTGGCCTCCGGTTTGCCCGGATTGCAGGCACCTATTCTTACCGCCTCACCGGTGGCACTATCGCCCTCACGGATGGGGCTGTGATTCAGGTCGATGACAATACCACGAGCACAAGTACAGCAGGCCGTCTGACCATCAGTTCTTCATTGTCCGGGAACGATATCTCATTCACCAAGTCTGGTGGAGGCACTTCTTATACGACTTTAAGCGGGAACAATACTTGGACTGGAACCTTGACCCTGACCAGCGGCGGTGGCGGCAGCTTCCTCAACATCGGCAACGTGAATTCCGTCAATACCCTCAGTTCCATTGATGTTCAGTCGGGTAATACTTTGGTTCTGGGATACTCGACAGGGGTCTTGAATACCGCACTCTCCCTGGCAGGAACCGGCATCGGCAATCGCGGAGCTATTCGTTTTGACCGCGTTTATACACTGGACAGCGATATCACCCTGACTGCGAATACCGGCATCTCCGTCAACAATAACACCATCACTGGTACCATCGCCGGGGATATTGGAGAATCCGGCGGTAGTCGTACCCTCAGCATTAACACGTCAAGCATTACTGACGGTGCAACAACAGGTGCCACTATCGTGCTGAGCGGGAACAACACCTTCACCGGCGGCGTTAACCTGACCCGGGGCACTCTGCGGATCGGCAGCACAGGCGCATTGAACTCGGCCAACCCCAATCTCCTTTCCTTCACCAACAGCGCCGAGCCCAAATCCGTCGTGTTGAACGGATTCTCCGTCGCCGTCAGCGGCCTTTCCACCTCAGGCACTTTGGGTTCTGTCACCGTGCAGAACATCAGTGCCACGTCTGCCACCCTCACCATCAGTGGCAGCGCCACCAATACCTTCAGCGGCGTGCTCGCCAATGGCACCGGCGCAGGAACATTGTCGTTACTTAAGACCGGTACGGGCACCCAGATCCTGACGGGGGCCAGCACCTATACAGGGACAACCACCGTCGCCGCAGGCACCTTGAATCTGGACTTTAGTGGCACGGGTGCACCCGCAGCCAACATCCTCGGCAGCGGTACCAGCCTGGTCATGAGCGGCGGTACCCTCACCCTCACCGGAGGGAGCACCACAGCCAATTCACAGACCGTCAACGGGCTCACAGTCGCCGCTGGTCAGTCCACGATTTCTCTCATCACGAATGCCACCGCCCAGGACCTTCTGCTCAATTTGGGAACCATTACAGCTCAGGCAGGAGGCACCTTTAATTTCCTTTTGCCTACAGGCACCCAAACAGTCACCAACGGCATTCGCACCACCAGCAGCAACGATGCCAGCGGTATCCTTGGCACCTGGGCCACAGTCAATGGCACTGAGTTCGCCACCGTGAATGCCAATGGCAACATCGTCGCTTATGACGACTACGACTTAGTCACCGTCCATAGCGCCGGAGCAGGTGCCGTCGGTCCCATCCCCAACGATGCCACCGCCAATATCAAAATCATTGATGGTGGCCAAACCGGTAACATCAATCTCGCGGTCGCCACCGGCACCACCGATATCAATACCCTCCTGAAGACGGCGACAGAAGCAGCCACCATTAACATTGGCACCGGCCAGACTCTGCGCCTTGGCGTGGATGGCATCATCCGTCTGGCTCAGGGTGCGGGCAACCTCACCATCGGCAGTTCCAGTGGTAAACTCACCGCTGGCGGCACCGGCACGGATACCCCTGGTCGCCTAGTTTTTAACGACTTTGCCTCCACTCAAAACACCACCGTCAATGCCACCATTGTGAACAATGGCAGCGGTGCCATCAGCGTCGTCAAGAACGGCCCCGGCAGCCTGAACCTCGCCAATGGCAGCACCTACAGCGGTGGCATAGTCATTAACGGCGGCACCGTCATCATCGGTGCAGATTCGGCCCTCGGGGCCGTACCCAGCGCCGTGGATGCAGACAATCTCACCTTCAATGGAGGCATCCTCCAAATGACCACAAGCTTCAACCTGAATGCCCTGCGTGGCATCACCCTGCTGGAAAACGGCGGCACCATCGATACTGGCACTTTGGCAGGCACTTACAACATGACTTATGATGGAATCATCACCGGGTCAGGCCCTCTCATCAAAAAAACCACCTATCCCGCCGGCACCCAGGCCACCACCGTTTCAGGCACTCTGACCCTGACGGGTGCCAATACTTATACAGGAGAAACCATCGTACAGACCGGCATCCTTGTGGTGTCGAATAATCAGGCACTTGGCTCCACGAGTGGAGGCACCGTGGTCGCCACCAATGGCATCCTGCGTCTGACACCCGGCATTAGAATCACTGGTGAAACCCTCACCATCAACGGGAATGGCAACAATCAAGGAAACCTTCAGGTCCAGGGTGGCGGTGCTGAATGGGCAGGCAATATCATCCTCGCCAACAATGCGGCTCGCATCGGCACCGGCACTGGCGGCATCCTGACTATTAGCGGCATCATCCAAAACGGCGCTGGCACCAAACTCAACATCAGTGCCCAGAATGGAACCGTCATCTTCACCAACGTCAATACCTACACGGGTTATACCGAGATGATCCGGGGCACTCTCCAACTTGGCATCGACAACGCCTTGTCCTCCTCCACCGTCCTTTCCCTCTTGACCAACAATATCGTCACGGAAACCGTAGCCGTGGATCTTTACGGATACGACCTGACCGTCGCCGGCTTGCGTCATGATGTTGTCAGCCTAGTGGACAACCTCTCCATCACCAATTCCAGGCAGAATACCGAAACCGAATCCTTTGAATCGACACTCACCATCGACCAGCCCCTCAACCACACCTATGCCGGCAAAATCACCGGCAACCTGGCCCTCATCAAGGACGGTGTTGGCACCCTGACATTGACCAACACCTACAACTCCACCATGGCCAGTGTCAGCACTTACACCGGCAAAACCACCATCCAGGGCGGCACCCTGGCCCTCTCTGGCCGGGGGAATCTGACGGGCACTCCCTGGATTCAGGTGGATCAAGGAGCCACCTTCAGCATCTCCGCACGTACCAGTGGGGACTATACCCTCAATAACCAGGTCCTCTCGGGCCGTGGCACCGTCAATGGACAGCTCATCCTCACCGGTAGCAGTTATCTCAGCCCCGGTGATTCCAGCGGCCTCATCGCCAATGCGGGTGATGGCCTGGGTGAGCTGACCCTCAATAACGTCACTCTCACCGGCGGCACGCCTACTGTTCGTGCCCTTCTCGAGCTCGGAGGCACCAGCAGTAATCTCGCCAATAATACCTTTGCTGAACTCTCCCTGGCAAGTTCCGGCGGTCTCTATGACAGCATCCAGGTCAATGGTGCACTCGCCCTCAATGCAGGCAGCACCATCAAAGTGACCGTGTCGGATTCCTACGTCGCCCAGGAAGGGGATGTCTTCAATCTCTTCGACTGGGCCAGCCTCGTTCTTGATGGCGATGGTGCTAACGGCAATGCCCCCTGGACCCTGGCCGATCTCGACCTCTCCGAAGCCAACGCTGCCCTCAATACCAACTGGTATTTCGCCACCGACCAGTTCCTGCAACACGGCATCATTTACGTCGTCATCCCGGAACCCTCCCGCGTCCTCTTCCTCCTCTTCGGCCTAACCATCCTAATCCATCGCCGCCGTCGATAAGGTCGCAATTCCGTCCGGCGCTACTTCAACTTCGCCCGCCGTTTGGCCTCTTGGATTTCCTCAACCCCGGCACTCTTGAGAGATCCTTTTCCAGTCTTGGCATAAACCGGCTCTGGAGAAAACCGGTCCTGGATCGCCAGCCCCTCCTTCAGAATCATCTGGGCAAGAGGATGGTTGGCATACTTTGCTTTGAGTGCCGTGTTCATACTAAAAATTAACGCCTCCCTGCCAAAAGACCACCCGGAGGTTTGTCTCTCCACAAGGAGGCGTGCATCAATGCAAAAAGGTAATCTACTTACTTCGCCTTTTTCCATTCCCAGGCTTCACCAAAGAAACCTGCATCGGCGATGCCGCCCGGAGCACGCGTGGTCTTCGGCTGTGTCAGGTCCACGATGGCCCAGTCTGGCAGCTTGGCCACCTGGCGGGCGTTGTTCAAGTAATCGTATTCACGGTAGGTGAAGCTGCTGTTGATGACCACATAGCGCTTTGGGTTCAGCGGATTGGGATACACCAGCACGGGCGCGTGGGTATTCACATCATAGGTCTTGCCATTGGCCACCAGCTTGTCCTTCGTCCATTCGATGGGCAGTTTCGCAATGACTTTCGCCATCACCGCATTGCTCTGTGGATCGCCCCAAAGCACCAGATTGTTCGCGGCGATGTCCGCATCGCTGATGTCCTTGTCAGCCTTGGACAAGGCATCTCCACGGAACTGGCGACGCCATTCGAAGGCCGCGCGCTCCATCTCCGCCTTCGACCATGCGCCTACCTTGTCATTCATCGCCTTGCCTGTCGGGGTCACATTCATGAAGCTGTCCATGAAGGCATCGTCAATCGGCCCGGAAAGACCATGATGCTTGGCCAGTTGGCCCTCTTCCTGCGCGCTCGCCACCTGGGTCCAAGCGCCCTTCACCTGGCGCAAATGCACCTGCCATGAGCGGTCGGATTTCGGCTTGGCCACACTCAGTTCCTTGCCATCAATCTTCACCACCGGCACATCCAGCACGCTGAACGGGCAATGGCCCGCTGGCATGTCCAGGGTCAGCGCCGTGACGTTTTCCGTCTTGAGGGTCACCTCTTTTTCACCCGTGATCTTCGCATGCACGCGGGCCTTTTTCCAGCTCTCGCCCAGACCATCCACGCTGATCCAGTGCATTTTGTTATACCGCAGGAACCACGTGGTGAAATGAATCTCCTCCGGGGTTCGGTCACGGCCCACCGCTGTGATGTCAGCCAGGCGGCGCTCAATCTCGATCAGCGAATCCGGATGCATCTTGTGCGCCGTCTGCGGCCCAATGATGTGGATCATCTCGATGTTCTCCGCCTTCAGGTATTTCTCCATGATGTCGGCGGCCTGCTTCTGCTTATCGATCTCGCCACTGTAGGCAATGGTCGGCGTGTTGAAGAGATTCAGTGCGCTGTCCGTTGCGTTATACCAATGCCAGAGAGTCTTTTCATACTCGGGGATGGCGCTGACATCTTCGGTTTGGAAGACCTTCAGGAACTCAGGTGTCTCGGCAAATCCCGCACCTGGGCTGGCTGCACACCATTTGTCTGAATAGTTCACGGCGAACTGCCAGACGGCCGCGCCTCCCATGCTGAAGCCGCGAATGACCATGCGGTCCTCATCCAGGTTGTAGAATTTCTTGGAGTGCGCCAAGGCCTCAAGAAGGTCGATTTCACCGGCAAATTTGTTGGCGCAGCAGTAGCGGCCATAGAGATGCAGGACGATGGCATTGGCAGGAGTCGCCAGCCCGCTTTGCTTGCGCCGCTGATCCACAAAGGCCAGCTCACTCAGCATCTCGCTGCGGCCATGGCACCACACATCCAGCCGCGTGGCTGCACCGCTGTAGCTTTCTGGAATCACCAGGCCATAAGGCTGGATGGAACCGTCGATCTTGGAGCGATAAGCCCGCACCACCAGGCCCTTTTGTGTCGTCCAGGGGGTCTTGCCCTCCTTCAGTTGCCCCGCACGCAGTTTGCCTTCCGCCAGCGCTTCCTGGGCTGTCTTTAGCTCCGTCAGTTTATGCACTTCCTGATACTTCAGCGCCCAGTCCACGGATTTATAAAAGATCTCCACATCCGGCAGCAGATCCGCCAGCTTCGGATTCTTCGCCTGCGCTTTGGCTGCGGCATCAATGGCGCTGCGCAGTTCTTTCAGGCCTTGCTTCAGTGCATCTGCATCCGCCGCAGGCACCTCGACACCCAAAGGCGGCACAGGCCGCACATCGTCTGCCAGATTGTCCTTCGGTCCATCGGCCAGGGCCAATGCGGGAATGAGTAAAAGAGGGAGGTATTTCATGGTTGGGGAAAACGGGAGAGGGCTACGCTTTACGACGGGTCTTTTTGGCAGGTTTTGTGGCTTTCGCTGGCACGATGAGATCGCAGCTATGGATTTCAAAAGGAGCACCTGTGGCACTGTCAAACTCGGCTGAGGCTTGAAGCCCTGCTTTGACGATATCCACCGCGCTCTCACAGTCATCATAGGCCGTATGCATAGCCCCCAGCGCAAAGTCCCGCCCTGAACCCGCCGCCCAGAATTTATTAAATTGCTGGGCACTGCGGTAAGAGTATAGGGCGAAGATACCATGAGGATTCGCAATCAAACCATAGAACTGCGTCGTCTCATACTCCTCCCCCTTGTCCGCCATCGTGGACATGAAGTACTCCGCCTTCATCCAATGATGCGCATGGCGGAAGGTCTCAAAAATCATGTCCGTGGATGAGAAGTCACGCGGCCGCTCCGGATTAGCAAAGTAGCTGTTCATCACCACTAGGCTGGTGGAGGTGCCCGTCAGCCCCACATAGGTATCCCCGAGCTGGATGATCTTGCTCTTGTTGACGATGTGATGAGCCTTCTGGCGCAGCGAGCCCAGACAGCTCATGGTATCTGCGCCGATGCAGGCGACTCCGTTCTTTTGGGCGACGACGATGGTGGACATGATGGGCCGGGAGTGTGGCAGGTCCTGATTTCCGCGCAAGAGCCATCACGGAATGGATCTTGCGCAGAGGTTGACAGAAACCTTACCTCCGAGAAATCTGCTACCTCGGTCATCAATAAGCCCGCTATGAACATCCCGGAAGCCAAACTCCAGTCCATTCAGGACCAGGTAAACTCCAAAATCCATTGGGATACTGCCGAAGACGAAGTGGCAGATTGGCTGGAGGAAAAACATGGCATCGCCGGAGAACTCGCCACTTCCATGATCACCCAGGCCTTGCGTAAGCGCAGGAAGGAAATTCGCGAGCGCGCTTTTTATCTCCTCATCTTCTCCGCCGTGGGCATGAGTATTCCCGGCAGTTATCTGGCCATGCAATGGATGACCCGGCGAATCTCCCTGTTCCTCACGCCCATTGCCGCCGTGGTTTTCCTTATCTGCTTCGCATCCTTCTTGCGAGCCCTTTCCCGTTTACTTTCCGGGCAGACTGACGCCCCGATTGATCCATAAACCAGACCTGCCATACCCTGCGCGGATCTTGCGCTGACAAAGAACTCCGTGAGACTTTTCCATCGCGGACGTTTGTTTTCCATGCCCCGCTTCATCCTCCTTTTCAGCCTCTGCCTGCTGGCCACCAGCAGTCACGCTCAAGAGGACGGAGCAGCACTTTTCAAAACTGTTTGCGCCCAATGCCACGGCCCTCAAGGCGAGGGGAATGAGGTCCTTAAAACACCCTCCATCGCCAATCTGCCCCACTGGTATGTCGAGCGTCAGCTCACCAATTTCCACGAAGGCAAAAGAGGCAGCGATGCACAGGCAGACCCTCAGGGTGCCTTGATGGCCGCCATCGCCAAAACCCTGAATCCGGATCAGATCACCGCCGTCGCCAGCCACGTCCAGTCGCTGACTCTTGTCGTACCGCAGGAGCGCATCCTCGCCGGGGCCGATGTCAAAGCTGGAGGCGAACTCTTCTACGAACGCTGCATGGAATGCCATCGCTACAACGCCAGCGGTGAGCAACTCTTCGGCAGCCCGCCCCTCGTTGGCAGGCAGGGCTGGTATTTGCTGGCCCAGCTCAAGAAATTCAAAAGCCTGCACCGGGGCAATGCCAAGGGGGATGAAAAGGGTGCCAAGATGGTGATGATGACCACGCTATTCGTCGAGGATGAACAGGTGATGAAAAACGTCGTGAGTTACATCCTGACTTTAAATCCGCCGTGATCAGCCTGGGGCGCAGGGTGCGGCATAAAAAGACCGAAATGCTCACCGCTACAGGCGATAAATCCGACCCATGCCTACCCACAGACGTAAAGTGGCCATGCCCAAAATCGCCATCATCGGGGCCGGACTCGCAGGCATCGCCTGCGCGCGCCTTCTGACCCAACGCGGAGCCAGTGTCACTGTGTTTGAGAAATCACGTGGCTTTGGCGGCCGCTGTGCCACCAAGCGCTGGCTGGACTGCCGTGTGGACCATGGCGCACAGTATTTCACCATGCGCGACGGCGAATTTAAACAGGCCATCGAAGAAGCTTGCGGTGATCAGGTAAGCACGCTCAATGCTCCCCTTTTTCATCGTGAAAGCGGGGAGTCGTCCATCAGCCCGCGCTATTATCATCGGCTGGGCAATAGCCATCTCTGCCGTGACTTGGCTCAGGGACTGGAGGTGCGATTTGAACAGATCATCGACCAGGTCACACCTGATGGATACTGCTGGAAAGTTTTAGGGGAGGCTTTTGACCAAGTTGTCAGCACGGCCCCCCTGCCTCAAACACTCCGGCTTTTGGGGCAGCCGCCGATCCGCGATTCATACATTCCCTGCCTTGCCTTGCTGCTGATGTATCGTAACCCGCCGCAAGGTCTCACTGCCAAATATTATGGCATGACCAGCAGGCCGGATGAGGACATCGCCTGGTCTGCATGCGAAAATCACAAGGAGGGTCGGGTCACTCCCGGGCACTCGGTCATGGTGGTTCATGCAGGGGAAAAATTCAGCCGCCAGCATCTGGAAGAAGCCCCCGAAGCCTGGTCTGCATTGCTGCGGCAACAGCTTGAGCGCCTGTGGGAAATACCCGCACAAGACTTCCACGCCCAGGCCACCCACCGGTGGAAATTTGCCCGCGTAAACGCCCCGGTGTCCCCTCCCATCCTGCCTGCGGGACTTCACTTTTGCGGGGATGCATTGGGTGAATCGCGGGTGGAATCCGCATGGTTGCAAGGACGGGCCAAAGCAGATGCGGTGATGGTTTTCTAACTAAGCGGCCCGCGCCCTTACCGAAGGCCCCTCAATCCACTCCGGTGGAATCAAAATCTGCCGAGGCACCTCCGGCACACCGCACTCATTTTGCAGCAGTTGCGTCGCCACCAGATCCACACCCGCAGCCGCCACATGATCCCGCCGCTGATGGATGCCCGCATAGCTTTTCATCGCCGGAGTCCAGTCATGCACCACCAGGCCGATGTCCTCCGGCACCCGCAGCCCCAGGCTCTGCAACCACTCTGGAATATGCTGATCAAAGGTGATCAACGCATCCGGCTGCTCAGTCTTCATCCAGTCGATAAACACCTTTCGGCAGCGGCTGAATTCATTGTGAGGAAAAAGCAAAACTGGCACCCGCTGCGCCACCGGGATGCTCTGCTGCACATGCAGCATCGCCCCACTGTAAGATCCCTCTGCACGATGATCCACCCACTGCGTGACCGCCAGGCCGATGCGCTGATAGCCCCTGGCCCGCAGTTCCCTCACGGCCAATTGAATACCCAGATTCATGTTACCCGCCGCACGGTGGAGCGACGGATTCGTCAGCCCGAAACCAAAGGTCGCCGCCGCAAAGGGCGTGTAATCAAGCTGCGCGCACAGCATCTGGGATGACTGGGGGGAAACGATAATCCCCTCGATCCCCCGCGCCCGCAGGATGCTGCCCAGCCGCACAGCATCCAGCCCATCGCGGCCTAACCAAAATTCCTCCGCGTGATAGCCATGCTGCTCCGCACGCCTGCGGATGGCCTCAATCGGCACATACTGATACACCGTCTTTTGCAGCGCATCCTCCGGCACGGTCTCACGAATGACCGCGATGACCGCACGTACACGGGATTTCTTCCGCCCGCGCACCATCGTCATCATGCGCGCCAGATGCGGATCCGGCTGATACCCCAGCGCCTCAATGGCCTGCTGCACCCGCTCACGTGTCGCCGCCGAGACACGCGGCGAGTGGTGCATCACCCGGGAGACCGTCATCGACGAGACGCCTGCCGCCTGGGCGATTTGCTGGAGGGTGACCGACATGTGCCACGCACTAAGCGCAAAGCGCTACTTCTGCAAAAGCTTCATCGCCTCCGCATAGCGCACCCCAAAAGTCCTCAAGGATGGAGTATCAAAGTGGACTTTATCCCCCTTGTCCTTCAGCCCTGTGGATTCCACCACCGCCGTCTTAGCCACCCGTGACGGGATGGAGGCGATCTGTTCATTCACCAGCGGCCAGTAGCAGGGCGTCTGAGTCTTCGTTTCCATCGCCAGGAATTCTCCCAGCTTGCCTGCCACAAAAGGCACTTCCCCGGCACCCAGGTCCGCACGCAGATCCACGATCATCTTGGCCAGCCGGTCCGCATAGGATTTGGATTTTCCCTCATCCCCGGAATCCCCTTCCCCCTGGTGCCACAGGATGCCCTTCAGTGTACCGTCCTTCATGGCCAGCCGTGCCCGCTCCAGAGCTTGGGCATACAGATCACCGCCTTTTACCCATCGCTCCAGCGGCGTCCCGCCCACCGCGCACGGGATGACGCCCACGGTCACACCACGATTCGCATCCGCCATTTCGCGGGCAAAGCTCATGCCCAGCCCGGCACCCACAGCCGCCGGTTTGTCATAATGCAAAGGCTCCACTCCATAAGTCCACTTATTGTTAGGCGAGAACTTCAACACCCGCAGCTTGGACACGCTTTTCTCCGTATCCAGCAGCCCGCGCCCGGCCATGTTGGACTGGCCGATGAGCAAATACAGATCCAGCTTCTCCTTCGGCGGCAGCTTGGTCGCCAGGTCATTTTCAGTCCGAATGTCCGAATGATTTCCATAGCCCAGGGCCCGGCTCACCAGCAACCGCTGGGCCGACCCTGCGGAGGTAATCTTGCCTGCACGGATGTCGGCCTCACTGATGATGGCCACCAGCACCTCCTTCTCCCCCGCATTGTAGCGGCCATGATCATAGGTGATGTAGATGCGTCCGTCCGGGGCCTGGATCGCATCCGGATAGGACACGCTGCTGCGCTCATCCACCATCACCTTGTGCGGCCAGGTGCGCCCTTCATCATCGGAAAGCCAGGCCATCAAGCGCGTACGGGGATAGGCCCCATTTTCGTTCTTCTTCGCATCGTGATAGATGAGCATGAAAGCTCCAGAGGCCAGCTTCATCATGCAGGCACGTGTGGACGGCCCTTCATAGGCAGGCATCGCGATGGCATCCGACCAGGTTTTCCCACCATCCGTGGAGGTGCTTTCATAGAGGCCTTTCGTGGTGCGGATGACTGTCCAGATACTGCCATCCTTGCGCTGGGCCAGGGTGGCCTCACTGAAGTTACGCAGGTCTTCCGGGATGCTGGTACCGCCGTGCCACTCCCAGGTCTCACCTTCATTGCTGCTCAGCAGAGTGCATGTCTCCGGCCTTCCCGCCTGATTGCCCATCAGGAAAAACGGTGCCAGCCAACCGCCGCCAGCTCTCACGATCGGCTTGCCAAAAAGAATCCCGTCTTCAGCCACCAAAAACGGCTCGGACCACGTCGGCTTGGCACTATCCGGGTCATCACAGCGGATCGCACAAGTCCCACGAATGGTCGGGCTTGTCTCAGTCTTTGCGGTGAGCTGGTTGTAAAAAACCCACAGGCGACCTTTCGGGTCCACCCAGGGAATGGGATCGCCGATCTTCGTGCCCTTGTTCCCTTCGATGGCCACCACCGGCTTGGACCAATGTTTGCCATCATCGCCACTCGTGGCCACCAGCGCATAGTTTCCGATGGCCCCCTCCCCTTCATCCCCGCTGTACCATGTCACCCACAGACGCCCCTTCGGTGCCCGCTCGATCCCCGGTATCCCCTGCCAGACGCGCGACACATCATCGTATCCTTTTCCAGGATTGAGCAGGACATTGGCCTGCGGGAAAGCAGGTGCCTGAGCTGAAACGGCGGAAACGCTTGAAACGGATAAAACAGCAGCCAGTAAAAAACGACACATCATGGGTTTATCAAAACGGCCCCTCCCCGCCATTTCAAACAGCTATCTTCAGGGAATCCAGAGCCGCGCTTTGACATCCGGGGCTGTCCCGCCACTCTTAACCCCATGTCCGATCCCGCCCCCCTCCTGCGCACACCCCTTTATGACAGCCATGTCGCCCTGGGCGGGAAAGTCATCCCCTTTGCCGGTTGGGAGATGCCCGTGCAATACACCGGCATCGTCCAGGAACACCACGCCGTGCGCAAAGCCGCAGGCGTCTTTGACATCTCCCACATGGGCCAGTTCATCGTCAGCGGCAGCGATGCCCTGGTTTTCCTCAATCGCGCCCTGACCAATGACGTATCCAAATTGGAGATCGGCCAGGGCCAATACACGCTCCTGCTCAATGACCAGGGAGGCATCATCGATGACCTCATTCTCTACCGCATCACCGCCACGGAATTCTTCCTCGTCGTCAATGCCAGCATGATCCAGCAAGACTGGGCGCAGTTTCAAAGCCTGCTCACCGAGGCTGACGATGTCCAGATGGCCAATCTCAGCGATGCCACCGGCGGTCTCGCCATCCAGGGTCCCCGCAGCCGCGCCGTGTTTGAAAAAGTCTTTGGCCAGGAAGCCATCTTCCCGCCGCATAACAGCATCTTCGTCTCCGCAGGGGACGCCGGTTCCATGTGGCTGTGCGGCACTGGCTATACCGGTGAGGAAGGCTTCGAATTCTTCATGCCCGCCGCCATTGCCGTGGAATGGTTCGACCGCTTCGTGGCCGCTGTCCGTGAAGAAGGCGGCCAGCCCTGCGGCCTCGGTGCCCGCGATACCCTGCGCCTGGAAATGGGCTACCCACTGAATGGCAACGACCTCTTTCCTGACAAGACCCCACTGCAAGCCGGACTCGGTTTCTTCGTCGCCCTGGATAAAGAAGACTTCGTTGGCAAAGCCGCCCTCCTCGCCCAAAAAGCCACCGGCTTGCCCAGCAAGCTCACCGCCTTCAAAATGACCGGCACCGCCCCGCCACCCCGCCCCCATTACCCCGTCCTTTTCGATGGAAAAGTGATCGGCGAAGTCGCCAGCGGCACCCAATCCCCCAGCCTCAGCTGCGGCATCGCCATGGCCTACCTGCCCCTGGAGGCGACTAAAATCGGAACCTCGATTGAAGTGGAAATTCGAGGGAGAATGTTCCCGGCAGAGGTCGTGAAGAAGCCGTTTTGGAAGAAGGAAGGCTGACTCTCCATGAAATTTGCTGCTCGCCACTGGCTGTTAAAAGGGTTGGCCCTATTGGCATGCACTAGCTTCCTTACAGGATGCGGTTTTGTTCACGATGAAGTAGTTACCGGCCCATACCGTCTGGTCGCCGTTGATATCGATGCCGATATGAGTCTTTGCTATTCACTTGGTAACGATGCGATTGGTCGTGTGAATGAGACTGTTTTTGCCGTTGGCTGGAATGACACTTATGTAGTGGCTAAGCAACACCCGGACAATGACCGAAAAATTACTCATTATTATTTTATTGAGCGGTCAAAAGACGGTCCGTACGTTGACCCTCCAGAATGTGTGACAGGTCCCCTGACGGAGATGGAATTTCGTCAAAAGCAGCAAGAATTGAATTTGCCTGCTTTCTCTCGAACTATTTCATCTCTTGAATGACTGAAAACAGCCCCATCTCAGTCTAGTATTGCCATTCATCTTTCTCCGCCAGCCCCCATGTCCGACCCCATCTACGTCATCGGCCACCGCAATCCTGATACGGACGCGATTTGCGCGGCCATTGGTTATGCGTCTTATCTTCGCTTGGTACGGGAGGATGAAGTCATCGCCGCCTGCTGTGGGGAGATCAATGCCCGCACGAACTGGGTGCTCAGGCTGGCCGGTGCGGAGGCACCCAAGCTGCTGCTGGACGTGCGCCCCACGGCTGCCATCGTCTGCCGCCGCGATGTCCTCACCGCCTCTTCGGATGAGACCTTCCTTTCCGTCTATCGCAAGATGCTGGAGAACAATTTCCGCTCCATTCCGGTGGTGAATGCGGATCACAAGCTCATCGGCATGCCCACCATCCAGGAGATGGCGCAGCTTTTCCTCCCTAGCGAATCCAATCACAAAGCCGCCAACCGCGAAGTCCGCACCAGTGTCAAAAACATGGTCATCGCCCTCGGCGGCACCTTGATCGGCGATACCACCCAGGTGGAAGCCGTAGAGGACCTCATCCTCGTCGTCGCAGCCTCCAGTGAGGAAACCTCCCGCGACCGCGCCAAGCAGTTCCCCCCCCGCCAGCTCGTCCTCGTCACCGGCGACCGCCCGGAGATTCACACCCTGGCGCTGGAGCTGGGCGTGCGCTGCCTCGTCGTCACTGGTGGCTTCATGCCGCAGGAGAGCCTGCTCCAGGAGGCCAAAGAAAAAGGCATCTGCGTCATCGTCGCCCCGCAGGATACGGCCAGCGCCTCGCAGCTCATCCGCTTCTCCCGTCCCATCGGCGAGGCCGCCCATGAGTACCTTTCCTTCACCTCCCGCACCCCTTTGCGTGAGATCATCCATGTGGTGCAAAATTCGCATCAACCTCTCTTCCCCGTCATTGATGAGGAAACGGGCAGCCTCCAGGGCGTGTTCTCCAAGTCCGACCTCGTGGAAGTCCCGCGCACCAAGCTCGTCCTCGTGGACCACAACGAATTCAGCCAGGCCGTGGCCGGGGCCGATGAAGCGGAAATCATCGAAGTTATCGACCATCACCGCCTCAGCGGCAACCTGCGCACCAAGGAGCCCGTGCGTTTCATCAATGAACCCGTCGGCAGCACCAGCACCATCGTCGGCATCATGTACCGCATGCGCAGCATGACACCGGACAAGTCCACCGCCATCTGCCTCTGCGCCGGTTTGATCTCGGATACGCTCAACCTCACCAGCCCCACCACCACGAATACCGACCGCGAAATCCTCGCCTGGCTGGCCGGGGTCGGCGGCATTGATGCAGCCCAGTTTGTGAAGGACTTCTTCGCCGCTGGCTCCCTCCTGCGCGAGGCCACCCCCGCCCGTGCCATCGAGGGTGACCGCAAGGTCTTCGAGGAAAACGGCTGGCGCATCAGCATCAGCCAGATCGAGGAAATGGGCCTGGACGAATTCTGGAAAAAACAGGCCGAGCTCCACGCCGCCCTCGTCTCCCTCTGCGCCGCGCACAATCTCCACTTTGCCTGTCTCATGGTCACCGATATCACCGCCCATCACAGCGTGCTCTTGGTCGCCGGAGATAAGCGTGTGGAAACCGCTATTGACGTGGATTACCACGAGCGCAGCCCACAGATCTATGACATGCCCGGCGTCGTCAGCCGCAAGAAGCAGCTCTTCCCCTACCTGAGCAACCTCGTCGGCAAACTCACCCCTCCTTGAGGTTAGGCCTGCATTCCCGCCACCAGTTGCCCTGCTGAAGAACTCACTTCGCCCGTAACCACGAGCGCCAGTGCGGCAGCAGCCATAGCACGATCAAAAGGATCCACAGCGTCCCTACACAGCAGGCCAGCCCCAGGCTGGAAATGCCACGGTTACCCGCAAAGAAGAGGCTGGAAAATCCGATGACCGTGGTCATGCCGGAAAAGAACACCGCTTTCCCCGTCGTCGCCTGCACATGGCGGATGTCATTGCCCGTGCGTTTGAGCGAAAGCAGGATGTGGATGCCATAGTCAATGCCCGTGCCTAGCAGCAGCGGGATAGCCGCCAGGCTGGCCAGGTTCCATCCCAGGTTCAGCAGGCTCATCGTCGCCGCCAGCGCCCCCAGGCCACCGCCTAGCAGCAGCACTGAAAGCAGCAAATCCTTCACACTGCGGAAGGTGATCAGCAGCGTCAGACTGATAAGACCCAGGATGGGTAAAAGCTGCTGGTTCAGGTCATGCTGCACCAGGGTGGACAGCGCCCCGCCCAGCGTCTCCCATCCCGCCACCCAGGCCCCCGTCTCCGGCGTCAGCAGCCGCTGCACCTCCGCCAGTTTCGCCCGGTCCGGCAGCCCCGGTTTACCTGCTAGGCTGATGGAGGCCAGCGCCACTCCCTGGCCCTTGTCCATGTCCGCATTCTCAGCACGCGCACCCGTCGCCAGCAGTCGGCCCAGCACCGGAGCCGCCGCCGCATTCGCCTCATCCTGCGGCCAGGGACCCGCCAGTGCAGGCTTCCACACCCCGCAGACACCGCGCAGCAGTCCCACCGCTGCTTCCGCAAAACCCGCCGCATCCACTTCCTTCTCCAGCCTCGGCTGCTCCGCCAGCAGCCACTCGATGAACTCCCGGTTCGCCACCTGCGCCGCCGGATCGCCGATCAGCAGCGTCGGCATCGCCTGCCGAATCAGCAGCCCTTCTTTCACCGCCGCATCCAGCTTCACGGACAGGCTTTCCACACGGTCACGCAATTGGTTAGCCGGACCCGTGATCAGGATCGGCAGGCTCGCTTCATTCAGTTGCCCCAGCCGGTCTTGCATCCATTGCAGCGTATCCATCGCCTCACTGTTTGTCGGCCTCAGAGACTCCGCACTCGTCTGAAACTTCGGCAGACCCACCAGGGCAAACACCGTCGCCATCCCGCCAAAGAGCAGCACCGTCGCCACCACCGCCAGCCCATGCCGCGCAGGCGGGCCTGTCGTCACCACCACCGTGTTTGGTGGCTGCTTGCCTGCGGTAAATTTCGGCGCAAAGGCCAGCATCACCCCCAGCCCCACCAGCACCCCCAGCGCCACCAGCAGCCCCAGCTCCGCCAGCCCCGGCAGCCCGCTAAAAATCAGCGAGAGAAACACCGTCGCCGTCGTGCAGGCTCCCGCCACGATACCCGGTGCCGCCAGCCTGCGCAGCCCTTTGGAATCCAGCTCCGGATGCTGCCGCGCCTCCTGGATGATCAGCACCGCATAGTCCACAATGATCCCCAGCACGATTGCTGCAAAACCCAGGCTCATGATCGAAAGACTGCCCACCAGCAGCCCGCCCGCCCCCAGCGTCAGCACCATGCTCAGCATCAGCAGACCCTGGATCCACAGCAGCGGTTTCAGCCGCCGGAACATCGCCCAAAACAGCAGTGTGATCAGCACCTCCGTGATGCCGATCGTGCTCGACATATCCTTCTCGATCCCCGCGCCGATCTCCGCCTGGAAAGCCGGCTCACCCGTGTAGCGCAGCGTCAGCTTTCGCTCTCCCCGCCACTCCGCGATCTCCGCCTTCACCTGCTTCAGCCACGCCTCCGCCGCCTTATAGTTTCCCACCCCCGTCGCAGGCGTCACCAGCAACAGGCGGAACCGCCCATCCTCAGACACCAGGCCAAACATCGATCCCTCCAGCGCACTCATGGCCGAGGCATCCAGCCCATCCAGCAGCCCCAGCGGATCATAAGATGCCCGCTGCACCTTCTCCGCATCCAGCGAGTTCGCCACCGCCTGGAGGGATTGTTGCAGCTTCACCTTCGCTCCCTCGCCCTCCAGCCTTTCACGCACCACCTTCAGCTCCGCCGGGTCCGTGTTTTGCAGTGCCCAGGCCATCAGCGCCGCGCCGGACTGCGCCTGCTGTTCCATCGGCTGGGCCCACCGCACCTCCTTCACCAGATCCGTCCGCTTCTGCAGCCTCTCCACCAGCGTCGTCATCGCTTCTTCGGATTCAAACTCATCCTCCGCCTCCAGCGCGATCAACAGATCACTCCCCCCCGCAAACCCGTCCCGCAGCAGCTTCAGCGCCTTCACCTCCGGCACCTCCCCCGGCAACGTCGCCAAGATATCCGTCTCCAGTTTCAGCCGGATCATCCCCGCAATGAAAAGAGGCAGGATCAACAGCCCAATGAACCAAGGTTTCGAAAAAAGCGCGCGCATGAAGTGAAGCCCCTATCAAACGACCACCTCCCCCATCTGCAAAGCATCATTTTCGCTGCTATCCACGTGGCCACATTCTTTTTATAGCCATCTGACATGGGCCGACCAGAAGCTCATCCAGCATACCAAAAAGAAATAATTCCCCCTGCTGTTTGAATTTATACTCCTATTTTGCCTCGATTGGTGAGTATCTCCCCTCCATCGATATTAAGCATATAACGCACCATTTTTGGATTCACTTAAATATTAGGCACATTTAATGCTCCTAATTTATTTATGAGTAATTTGATGCTAAAATTTGATTCGCTTGATCGTATCACGACATTCAAGAGCAGAAATCTAAGTCTAATCTTTAAATAAAAGATATTTATGGAAAATACCAAAAAGACAACATCTCTTTTGGAATCCTTCAAAGAAGCTTACCCAAAGTTGCGAAAAACACTTATCTACACACTCATTGTAGCACTAACCACGTCCGCACTAATTGAAGATCCGAAATACAAAGCAACAGTGCTTTCCATCCTGGGAATTACATTATTATTTCTTCTTTTTGATATTTACAATACCCTCACAACTAGACTTGAGAAAATCGAAGAATGCGTAGCGGCCCCAGCCCCGCCACATTTTGATGATTTTCCAGCAGCTTATGATCACCTATATAAAGCGATCGAAGATGCTCTCGTGGAACGCCCAAGTATTAAAATTCAATTTCTAACGGTTTCAGGAAGCTACTCTTGGCCTTTTCTAGAAGATGCTATTAGACGTCTGGACAAGCGCTTTGGTCCAACTAAAGCATTAGATATCACCTTTTGCTTGATACAACCAGACAGCTTCGACACGTGGAAATTATTTAATTGGAAAGATAAATCTCAAGTTACTATAGCACACATTGAGGAATTTAAACACCGGGCCATTTATTTGCCACGCATTGAATCGGGCAAACTATCAATAAGCACAATATTGTTTGATAATATCCCACATTGGCATGGAGTGCTAATAAACGAAACTATTTTGTTTATGGGTAGAACTGAGTGGGAATTCCCTGCCGACGAACAGGATGGCGCACCTAACTTACTCGTTGGGCAAATAGAGTACAGGAAGTTCCATAAGTCCGATCGATTTGGGGGCGATCAAAGGATCGATAGATTCAAAAACTGGGTCAAGCGCTATGAGATGCGAAGTAAAGAACTTGAACAGCTAAAAGCAGAACAAACGGAAACAAGTAGCTTACAGTCCGGCAATTCTTGAATCTACACATGCTAAGAAAAGGGATTCAGGCAACTTGAGAGCCTGCCCCCATCCCCCCAAGCCTACATCCAAGGCTTCCAGCCCACGGCCTCAAACCAGGCCTGGGCCAACAGGGCACCGGGGCGGGCGGACCATTCACCCAGGGTCGCTGCCTGTTCCCCGTAACCGTGCAGGTCCAGACGCCGCGCCAGAACCCCGGCAGCCAGCGGGGTCGGAGCAGCGATCTCGTAGCTGGCGGAGGGGGTCACATGATGAAAGCCTGCCGCACGCAGCCAGGCGCTCAGTTTCCGCCCGGCATGGGCATCCCCACCGCTGGCGGATTGCACCTCACGACAGGCGTCCAGCGCCTCCGCCACGGCATCGTCCCACGGCTCCATGACCGTCCCGCCCCAGTCCGCACTGCGCAGTGCGATGAAGGCTCCGGGTTTCATCACCCGACGCAGCTCACGCAGGGCCTGTACGGGATGCTCCAAATGCTCAAACAGCGCGTGTGAAAACACCCCGTCGAACTCTGCCGCACCGAAGGGCAGCTCATACACCTGGGCCTGGAGAAACGCCGCATTCAGGCCGCGCTCCGCCGCTTTCTCATTGGCCTGCGCCAGAGCCCCTGCGTCCAGGTCAATGCCGATGGCACCGCCTGGCCTCACGCGTTCCGCCAGCCCCAGGGTGATGGAGCCGGGGCCGCAGCCGCAGTCCAGCAGGCGCATCCCTGGCCGCATCAGCGGCAGGGCAAAGGCGGCATGCGTACCCGCACTCCGCCGCGCCTGCACATCCACAGACGCAGCCGGTGGGGGAAGCGGTAAAGTTAAGTCATTGATAAGGAGAGCATTCACTTGGGAGGACGGGAGGAACGGGTGATGAGGATCACGGAAAAGATAATGAGAGCGCCTGCGATGATGACGCTGTGGGGGATAGGCTCATTCAGCACCCACCAGCCCAGCAGCACCGCCACAAAGGGGTTCACATACGCATGGGTGGAAACACGGGCCGGGGTGCTCACCTGCAGCAGCCAGATGTAAGCCGAGTAACCCACCAGCGACCCAATGAGGGTCAGGTAAACAAAGGCCCAGGCGGAAGTGGGCGTGATGGCGCTCACCTCCAGGTCACTCATTTCGCCCAGGCACAGGCCTAACAAAAATTGCAACACACCGCCACAAAACATCTGCATGGCCACGCTCAGCAGTGCCGAGGCCGGTTTCCGCGCATGGCGGATATAAATGGAGCCGCAGGCCCAGGAGATATTGCCCAAAACCAGCACCACCGCCGCCATCGGCTCGATCATCCGCTGGCCCAGCGCCCCACGGCCCAGGACGATGACAAACACGCCCGTCATGCCGATGACGAGGCCCGCCACAATGCGTTTCGTCGGCCTCAAGCCAGCGGGTCGCAGCCAGTCCACCAGCATGATCCAAAGCGGCACCGAGGCCACCACCAGGGCCACCACGCCACTGGGCACCGTCTGCTGCGCCCACACCACACCGCCATTCCCGCCCATTAGCAGCAGAGCGCCTGCGATGGTGGAGCTCTTCCAATGGCCGAAGTCCGGACGTGCCTCCCCGCGCAACCGCATGACGGCATATAGCAGGCACCCGGCGATGACAAAACGCGTGCCCGCCATCAGCAGCGGCGGGATGGTATCAATCGCCAGCCGCATCCCCAGATACGTGGAGCCCCAGACCAGATACACCGCCACAAAGGCCGCGATGACCAGACTCATCGGCGGGCGCAAGGCAGCACCCGTGCTACATGAGCCGGATGAAAGAGAGGTCGTACTACTACTGCTGCTGTTCATGAAGGGTGATTCCTGGAATCACACAGCGGTAGAAAAAAACCCACCGCCGGTGTCGGGGTGGGTTTGGGAGATGCTTTCGAAAAAAATGAATGCTCGATGATCTCAACCCACCTCACGTGGCCAGGCCACAATGACAGCCCAACGCTTCGCTGGGGATCCAGCGACCGCATTCAGGCAAGCATGATTGAGAGGGTTCATCGTATGTCCATGCTGATTAAACCTTCCGTTAGACCCTGTCAAATCCTTCCCTCCTCACCGCCCAGTCTTGTTCAAAAAAGATGAAGCAACTTCGCCTGACCCCTCCTTAATATTTCGACAGCATTATGCCGGGTCAGGTTTCTGGGGGGTGCCTTCGTATGGGCGTCATGGGATTGGGGAACGGAGTGGTTTACACCACCGATTTCTATAATCTATGATGTTTTGGAATATTTGGCAAGATGAGAAATTGGGGGTGGGGCGAGGAGGTTTTACACCTCAGAGGGTGGATCACCGCAAGGGTTGCGGAGATGGGAGGCAATGGTGTTGTCTCTTCCCAGGCCGTGCGCTGGGCTTTTTTGTTCTGCTCCGTTGGAACTGGATTTCACGCAGTTTCCCTGGCCCCGTTTCCCGGAATGAAATGTAATGTTTCCCTTAACTAATTCTTTTGATTGCGCGACTATATATTAAGCTTATTTTTAGCGAAATATAATACAAATGTCCTTTTCTGACACTTTTCTCTACTATCCTTTTATCACAATACCTGAAAAAACTCTGGTTCACTCTCTCCTTTTTCAAGAACGTGTGCGCAGGATTATTCCATCATCCGATCATATGGATCAAAGGAGGTACCAAGACGCACAGCAGCCAAATGATATATGCAGGCAGTATCTCGGCTACAATTTTATAGAAGATGCAGAATTCTGGGAAGCTAGCAGGGAGGTGGCGGAAATGTTTTGTGCGTTTCTACAAGACGCATCGACCGCTAAGCGAACCAAGAAGTTTGAGTATCTACTCGGCCAGCACTACAAACAGCGATTTGCTCTTAATTCGCCCACTAGAGTGTTAAGTACACAGTATTTTGTTTATGCACAGAAATTCGATCCTCAGGTATTTGATTCGCTCATGAACCTAGGTTGGGCACGCTATGATAACCAGAGGCAAGCATGCGAACTAAGTAATGAACTGTGTAATATTTATATGGCACTGCTAGCATGCTGCATATCAAAAAAGAGCGGCCGACCAATTTCGACCGATGTAAGTGTCGCAGAAAGTATGACGCGAACACAAATGTTCAAAAAATACTTTGGAGATGCGCTCCCAAAGACTTCATCGGACGAACCCCTGCGAAATCTATGCGTATCACTGCTCATCAATGGCGACGACGTTTCTTCTGGTAATCATCTCCCGATGGAACAAGTTCTTACGATTCATGAAGCTGCTAGAATCAGAGCTGGTCTGGAATTGGAGCGTCGCAGCTTTAGCGATTGCGTAAGCCGTATGATTGCCAAGGCTAAGATATACAATACTATTTCAATTTCTGAGTTCCTGGAATTAGAAGCGAAGGAAGTAATTGATGAAGCCGAACATTATAGGAGTAAGGCTAGATCATTGGCCAGTGAATGTATTGACAAGAAACGTAAAAGTCTTATCAAGAACATTAGTACAGGCATCGCTATAACAATCCCTTTAGCCAAAATCGCCATTGAGGCAGTGGGGAACACTACAATTCCAGGCATGGGCAACATTCTCGGGACTGGGATTGAAGTTGCAGCAATTGTGACGACTGCGGTTATGGCAGGCGAGGAACCATTTATAACTCAGCCAGCTCCATCTGAGCCGGAAAAAGTTCATCTCTTTATGAATCGACTGTGGGATGCTAGAAGCCAACGTGTGGAAACCACGATATGAATCTAGAGAAATGAGCGAGCTCAATAATTTCGAATTTGCCGTTCCCATCCATATCGACGGAGGCACCGGGCATGTGCATGTTTTCTGGTCCTGCGATGCTTCACAAATTCAACGGTTTCTAAAGGAACGATATGATTTAATTGGGCCTGATCGAGATAGTTGGGAAGGCGTTTGTATTGCTTTTCCGGAACTTGATGAGAAAGCGGGTTGCCCGACCGCATTGATTGCTTTGAGGATGTGGGAAGCAAATGCAGAGAAGTTTGCTCTGCTGGCGCATGAGTGTTTTCATGCGGCGGAGTGGATGCTTAAACAATCAGGATACAAACCGCCGACGGACTGGATGGATCTGCCACCAGAGGGAGGTCCAAGACAAGCCTGGGAGGACGCGGCTTATCTCTTGCAATGGATCATGCGGCGAAGTTTGGAGGGTATTTTAAATGATGCAGCAGGCTTCGTCTCTAGCACGATTAAAACTCCTGTGCGAGCTGGTGCTATCTAGAGAACTGCCCCAGGAGGATTTCACGCGTTTTAAGCCTAAATCGATCACACGAAGAGGTCTGAATAACTAACAATTTTCAGCTATTTTCTGGAAGTATCAAAGCAGACGGTAAGCTTATTGGGAAGTCCCTAGTATCAGTGGGTGATGTTTTCGCAGCAGGTTGTACAGTTTTTTTCTCAACTGACTCAGCAAGCCATTTATCCTCGGGGTCTTCTGGATTAAGTGCTCCCCATCCTCCCAAGGGGGTCCAAAGAAAAGAGCACTTTCTCCCTTTTTTTAATAACCATTGCACAAACTGTTTTCCCTCTTCGGTCAGTGAGATGAATTGTCCGCTTCCAGATGGGCGCACAATACCGGCGGCATGTAGGCGATCTCGGCCATATGCTGCAAATGATCCCGATCCTCTGATGCCACTATTTTTGGTTCGGTATATATATGAGGTGTTCCTCGGCATATCGATCTGAAGCTCATGCATCAATATAAGTGCCTGGCAGTCAGAGTCGTCAGCCATTGCATCAATTAATTCAAACCGAGTATCCTGTCCAGCTTGCTCACGCAACTTGGAATTTTCTTCGCTTAAGCGAACCACCTCAGTGCCCAAGCGGGCCAGTTCAGTCAGCACCTCAGGACCGGGCATATTAGTCGCTCGCACCCATCCAGGCATTGGATTCAAGTTTTTTTGTTTGCTGAGCGCTGCCAGAACTTTGCTTGTGAGACTATCTGAATTGGTCCAAAAGCTGACCATTTTAGACATGACTTTAGATTTGAACGCTTCCAATTTTGATCGGCTGTCTGCATCTGCATCAATCCAAACTGGAGGCCATTCAACATTCTTATCTAAGATAAAACCCAGCACAGGGACTCCACGTTCCACAGCATAATCATACTCGCGCTCAGTGAAAGATACATTTTCAAAAATGGTGCCATAGCGATGTGCCACAAGAACAATGTAATAATCACTCTGCTCGATTTGGCGTTTAATTAGTCTCCATTGAGATTCATCAGCAGCGCTAAACATTTCCATTCCAACAGGAATATCGCCAATTTCAAGAATCGACTTTGCTACACATTCTCGCTCCGAGCGAAGATCTTCAAATGTCGAACTGACAAAGATTTGGAATTTTTTTTCCATAAAGCAATTAATTGATAACCAAGAATCCGGTAGTGGTTTACTCAATAGTTATTTGTGTTTAATCTTTAAAGGCAAAGTAATTAAATATCTAATATAATTAGGTATTTCACAATGGTAGCGGCTGGACTTGGAAAAGGCAACTCTGAAAGACGGTAGGCAGGAATGACGAGCTTAGGATAGATAAGAGGGTAATGTATTTCTGGAGGTGGAACGAAATGGTGTATACGCTCCTCTCGAGTCCTGGGGATGGGTTAGGCCTAGGGTCAGTGGGCGCTGCTGGCATCCCGCTGGGATGCGGCGTGGTGAGAGGGGGTGGGGTTCCAGGGGTGTGCTCTCCCGCTTCGCGGGATCGCTGTACCTTGGCTACCGGCTGGGATGCCTCCGGCATCCGGGGAGGCCTATGGAGAATGCAGGAACGGAGCGTGGGAGGGACGGAACCCCGTTGGGGTTCGGTGATCCAAGAGCAGGATGGGCTCGGCTTCTCGATATCTGTGCTCTCGGTGACATCTGTGGTTGGCTTGGGATTGAAGGGGTGAATTTTTAAACCACTTATGCCCAGCAATGAACACTAATGTTCCAATCCCCAAACCTCTGTCTCTGACATTAGTGCCTATTAGTGAGCATGAGTGGTTAAAAATCTGAGCACTGAACACCGCCCCTCACCTCCCCTTCCTCCCCCGCTTCGCTTCCTGTTTCAGAAACAACGGCTCCAGGTTCTCGCGGATCCAGGCAAAGGCCGCCTCCAGACCCTCGCGCTGATAGATTATCCCGATGCCTGCCTCCACCTTGGTCGGGTTGCCCACGCAGTTGAGGAACTGGTTGCAGGTGAAGCGGATCTTCATTTCCGCATCCACCTTGCCATGAGTCCTGAGGATGAGGCTGCGCACATACAGCTCCAGCACCGCATCCCCCACCCACGCATCTTGACGCAATTGATCGAGGGCTTCGGACTGGGTAGGGTTCGCCATAAATTTGACGCCCGATCCTGGCGAATATCAGGAGCGGAGCAACACCGGACCGCAAGCTTCGTTGGGATTGTTTGAGCAGGTTGGCAGAAGCACTTGTCTTTGATGCGCCGCCCTTCGTATGTTTGGCTGCTATTGTACTTCTCATGAAAATGCGTTTCCTCATCCCCATCTCCGCCGCTCTGGCATTCACGGCCGCCGCTTCCGCCCAGGAGCTGGTACCGGATACCGTCCCGGCAGCGTCCCCGCCTCCCATTGAGGCCCCGCTCATCGATGAATGGGAAGGCATCGTCAATATTGAGGTCTCCGTGCTCGTCCCGGATTATCGCGAGCCCTGGAACTCCGGCCAGCCTTCCGGCGGCTCCGGCACCGGTTTTCTCATTGGGAAAAACCGCTTCCTCACCAATGCCCACGTCGTCAGCAATGCCTCCAAGTTGGTAATTCGGACGACCAATGACCCCGAGCCCCATCCCGCCCGTGTCGTCTTCGTCGCCCATGATTGTGACCTCGCCATCATCGAGGCGGAGGACGGATCCCACTTTGATAAATTGAAGCCCCTCACCTTCGGCGGCATTCCCAAACTGAATACCGAGGTCATCGCCGTCGGTTACCCCATCGGTGGAGACCGCATCTCCGTCACCCGGGGTGTCGTCTCCCGCATTGACTTCCGCCCCTTCAGCCACACGCAGGTGGATTCACACTTGGCCATCCAGGTGGATGCCGCCATCAATCCAGGCAACTCGGGTGGCCCCGTCATCCAGAGCGGCAAAGTCGTCGGTGTGGCCTTCCAGGGCTTCAGCGGTCGTGTGGCCCAGAATGTCGGCTACATCATCCCCGTCCCCGTCGTGGAGCGTTTCCTCAAGGATGTGGAAGACGGCACATATGACCACTATGTGGACCTGGCCGTCAGCGATTTCGCCATCGAAAACAGCGCGCAGAGAAAAGCCCTGGGCCTCAATGGCGGCGGCATCGGCGTCATGATCGCCGATGTGGAGCCTGCTGGCAGCGCGGGCGATATCCTGAAACGCGGCGATGTCCTCCTCTCCATGGATGACAACCCCGTCTTTAACAACGGCCTCATCCGCTTCGAAGGTGAGCTGATGGACATGAACGAAGTCGTCGAGCGCAAGTTCGCCGGAGACAAGCTCAAGCTCGCCTACCAGCGCGACGGCAAGAAGACCGAAACCGAAGTCACCCTCAAGCGCTTTGATCCCTATGTGAAGCTGGGTGAGCAATACGACCAGCGCCCCCGCTACGTCGTGTATGCCGGCCTCGTCTTCCAGCCCATGGACAAAAACCTCATGGATGCCCACCAGATCGCCGACCGCGCGGCTAACTACATGTTTGACAATTTCCTCACCGAAAAACTCTATGTCGAACGGCCTGAGCCCGTCCTCCTCACCACCATCCTGGCGGATGAAGTGAATACCTACATCACCCCTTATGCCCAGAGCGTGGTGGATGAGATCAACGGTGTGAAAATCAAGAGCCTCAAGGACGTCAAAGACGCCCTGGCCAAAAAAGGGGAAAAGCCCGGCTTCGTCGTCATCAAGCTCCTCGAAAAAGGCCGCCCCCTGGTGCTGAAGCGGGACTTCGCGGATGCCGCCCACCCGCGCATCATGCAGACCTATAACATCACGGAAGATGCCTACCTGGGCGCAGACTGATCTCAGCCCCTTCGCCCCTCATTCACTTCCCTTTTTCGCGACTCATGAAGCCTTTCTTTTTCCTCATCGCCCTCCTCGCCATCGGCAGTGCCCAGGCGCAGACCGCGCCCGCCACGCCCAAGTTCCTTCCCCTGCGGCCGAAAGACCCCGCACCACAGCCCGCTCAGTCCCCGCAGGCCGTCATCCAGACCAGCTCCCTGCTGAAGGTCAATGTCACCCATCAGAGTCACAATCTGCGCATCCCCTGGCAGAAAGAAGGCGCAGGCGGCAGGCGCGGCCTGGGCGTCGTCCTGGAGGGAAATCGCATCCTCGTCACCGGCCAGATGGTTAGTGATGCCACCTACATCGAGCTGGAGCTTCCAGAGAGCGGCCAAAAAATCCCCGCCCGCGTCATCGCTGTGGATTATGAGGCCAACCTGGCCCTCCTGGCCCCCAGCACCACGCCCGAGCGCACCGCAGCCTTCTTCACCGGCCTCCGCCCCATGGAGGTGGATACCTCCGCCCGCATCGGGGATACCCTCGTCGTCTGGCAGACCGGCCGCGTTGGCGAGCTCATCGTCACCCCCATGCGCATCAGCAAAGTGATGAACCAGGGCTACGTCGTGGAAAACGCCAGCTTCATTGTCTATGAAGCTCAGGGCATCATCCGCAGCGAGGCCAACAGCTTCACCCTCCCCGTCGCCAAAGGTGGAAAACTCGCCGCGCTGCTCCTGCGTTACGATTCCAAAAACCAGCTCGCCACCCTGCTACCCGCACCCATCATTGAGCACTTCCTCAAAGACGTGGCCGATGGCAAATACGACGGCTTCCCCTCCCTCGGCATTGAGTTCCAGATCACCCTGGATGACCAGTTCCGGGAATACTTGGGCATGACTCCTGACCAGCCCGGCGTCTATATCAGCTCCGTCACCAAAGGGGCCTCAGCCGAACAGGCCGGAGTAAAAAAAGGTGACATCATGCTCTCCATCAACGGTTCTGAAATCGACTCCCGTGGCGATTACCAGGACCCTCATTATGGCCCGCTCAGCGTCAGCCACATCGTTCGTGGAAAAGCCTTCGTGGGCGATGAAGTGGAAATGAAAGTCATGCGCGAGGGCAAGGAGATCACCCTCAAGGGTAAGCTCACCCGCAAACAGCCGGAGGATTACCTCGTCCTCCCCTACCAGTTCGATAAAGGCCCGCGTTACATCCTCAATGGTGGCCTCCTTTTCCAGGAACTCACCCGCCCGTATCTGAATTCCTTTGGCAACGAGCAGCAGGGTGGCCCCATCCTCCGCCTGGCCCGCATCGCTGGCAGCCCCGAAGAGTATGAAAAGAAAGGCCGCAAAAAAGTGGTCTTCCTCAGCGCCGTCCTCCCCACCACCAGCACCCAGGGTTACGAGCGCCTCAGCGGCCAGATCGTGGATGAAGTCAATGGCATGGCCATCACCCAGCTTGAGGACATCGCCGAAGCCTTCAAAAAACCTCAGGACGGTATCCACATCGTCCGCCTGGATCAATACCCCTTTGTCATCCACCTGGACGCCGCCAAAGTGGAAAAGGATAACCTCCAGCTCATCAACGGCATGTTCCGCATCAGCAGCCTCTCCCGCCTGGATTGAATCTCATCCTGTTAATCCTGTCAAAACCAGGCCGCCAAATCCAGCCCATGAAATACAGTTACGCCGAGCTCGCCGGCATGATTGACCACGCCTTGCTCCAGCCCGGCATGACCGATGCCGAGGCCGAAGCAGGCTGCATCCTCGCCGCAAAGTATGGCGTCGCCTCCGTTTGCGTGAAGCCCTGCTTCATCCCCCGCGCCGTGGACCTCCTGGGGGAAACGGGCGTCATCGTCGGTTGCGTCATCGGTTTCCCCGCCGGTAACAGTGCAACGGAGGTGAAACGCTATGAAACGCAAATCGCCTGCCAGGAAGGTGCCCGTGAAATCGACATGGTCATCAACATCGGCAAAGCTCTCTCTGGAGACTGGGACTATGTGGAGCGGGAGATCCAGATCATCGCCGATGAAGCCCACAAGCACGACGCCCGGCTGAAAGTCATTTTCGAAAACGACTACCTGCCCAAGGACGAAACGAAAATCCAGCTCTGCGAAATCTGCGGCCGCGCCGGGGCAGACTGGGTCAAAACCTCCACCGGTTACGGCTTCAACAAGCAACCCGATGGCAGCTACAATTACAAAGGGGCCACCGAGCATGACCTCCGCCTCATGCGCCAGCACAGCCCGGCCCATGTCCAGGTGAAAGCCTCCGGCGGCGTCCGCGACCTGGATGGCCTCATCCTCGTACGTGACCTCGGCTGCACCCGCCTGGGCACCAGTTCCACCCAGGCCATCCTGGACGAATACCGCCGCCGGGAGCGCTCGGGAGAATCAGGCTCCCTCTCAGCAGACATCGGCAAAGGTGGGTATTGAATACAGGATCCGCTAACAACAGGCATCTTTCTTTACTCATCCTAATCCGATAAATAAAGTGTTGCCACACTTTCTGTATTCAGTATAATTTACATAAATTATACAAGTGATCGCGTTAACCGGCAGCCCCCCGAATACCGCACCGCTGCACTTTCCAGCAGCGAGCAAGGAGCGTCCGGTCATCCCGCAGACAGCACCCCCGGTCGATCCTTCCATCCTGGCCGCTGCGGAAAAATCCGCCCGTTTTGAAGGTGAGCTGCAGGAGCTGAACATGAGGAATGCCCGGCTCGGTGCCTGGTTTGTCATGGTCCTTGTCCCCTTCTGTGCGGTGCTGGACTGGCTGGCCTACCCGGCGCATTTTTGGGAGTTTCTTTTGCTCCGCATCCTTTGCTCCTCCATGTGCATTCCGCTGCTGTTGGCGCTGGATCGTCCCTGGGCTGCGCGTTATCATCGTGTTTATCCTGTGATCCTGCCATTGCTGCCAGCCATGGCCATCTGCCTGATGATTTACTTCTCCGGCGATGGCAGCTCCAGCTACTACGCCGGGCTGATGCTCTGCCTGGTAGGTACCTCCTTTGTCTTCCACTGGACCTTCCGGGAGATCGGCCTCACCGTCGCCCTAGTCCTGGCCTTTTACCTAGCCGCCACCATCCCCAATCTGAATTTTAATGGAGACCCGCGCTCCATCGGCCTGTTCATCAATAACACGCTCTTCATCCTACTGACCTGCGTCATCCTGTATTGCGGCAGCCGCCAGCACCACGCCATCCGCCTGCGGGAGTTTGTGAACCGCTGCAAGGTCGAAGCCCAGCGTGAGGAGCTGGCCCGGCGCAATCAAGAACTGTCCGCCACCCTCAAGCGCCTGAAGGAAACCGAGGCTCAGCTCAATCAAAGTGAGAAGCTCGCCTCCATCGGCCGCCTCAGCGCAGGCATCGTCCACGAGATCAATAACCCTCTGAATTTCGTCAAATCCGCCCTCTTCGTCCTCAAAAAGAAGACGAAAAACATGCCGCCGGAAAGCGTCGAATCCGTCGCCCAGATCCTAGCAGATATTGGCGAAGGCGTGGACCGCGTGGCCTCCATCGTCTCGGACCTGCGCACCTTTGCCCATCCAGAAAACAAAGGATCCTCGCCCGTCAGCCTTCATCTGGCCCTGGCCAAAGCCGCCCGCCTCATGGCGCAGCAGGTCGGTGATTCCCAGGCAAAGCTCCACCTGGAAGTACCGGAGCATCTCACCGCTTTGGGGGATGAAAACCACATCATCCAGATCCTCATCAATCTCATTCAAAACAGCCTGGATGCCATGCAGCACCATCCCTCACCGGAGATCTTCGTGCGCGGGGCCAGGGATGGGGATGAGATTCTCCTTAGCGTCCGGGACAACGGACCCGGCATCCCGGAGGAGAGCCTGCAGCGCATCTTTGATCCTTTCTTCACCACCAAAGAAGTCGGCCAGGGCATGGGCCTCGGCCTCAGCCTCTGCTACCGCATGATGCAGGGCATGGGCGGCAGCATCACCCCTTTCAGTCAGCTCGGTACTTTCACTGAGTTCACTCTCCGTTTCAAACCCTCAGCCGCTCCCGCCCCCGCAGCTGTATGAATCCTTCCCCCCAATCCAGCTATCACGTCCTGTATGTGGACGATGAGGATAAAGCTCTCCATTATTTCCGGCAAATGTTCGAGGATGAATTCGTCATCCACACGGCCAATAACGCTGCTGATGGCTACCGTATCCTGGAGGCCTATGGCTCCCAGATCGGCGTCCTCCTGACGGACCAACGCATGCCCGGTGAAAGCGGCGTGGAGCTGATGGACCGCGCTCGCAAGCTCCATCCCAATCTCGTCCGCATCCTCGTCACCGCGTTTACCGACTACCAGACCGCCGTCCGTGCCGTCAACGAAGGCCGCGCTTACCGTTACCTGCACAAGCCCCTGGACCCGGAGCAGCTCGCCACTGTGCTCCGTCAGGGCATGGAGTATTATCACACCCTCCAGGAGCGCGAAAACCTGCTCACCCAAAATGCGGAGCACATCCGCAGCACCCTCATGGCGGACCGCGTGGCCGGCATGGGCATCATGGCGGAGGGGTTGAACCATCACCTCCGCAATGCCCTCACCGTCGTCCGCGCCTTCATTGACCTAGCCCCGATGAAGCTGATGGAAGAAATCGAAGGCCGTCCCCCACGCGACCCCAACTTCTGGGTGGAAACTCAGCACCAGGCCCAGGCCCAGATTGAGCGCATCCAGACACTCCTCAATCACCTCGCCCACGCTTCCCATTCCAGGAAACTCGTCCGTGAGGACACCATCGACCTCAGCGTCCTTCTGGAAGAAATGCTAGGCACTTACCTCGCCCATTTCCAGGAACGCAACATCCGGGTCGAGTTCGATATCTCTCCCGACCTCCCTCCCCTGCTCGTCCATGGGGAGCGCTTCCGCCAGCTCTGGCGTCTCATCTTGATTGAAGAAATCACCCATCTCCAGACCGGGGACAGGGTGCTCATCCGGGCCACCCGGGAAAAAGACCCCACCGGCCAGGACCAGGCCGTCATGGTCCTCAGTGACAACGGTGCCTGGGGAGCACAGGATCGTGCCGCAAATCTGTTCGATCCATTCTTTACCCGCAGTCGCAAGCCGGATGACTTTGGCGTCAACATGATGGCCTGTTACGTCACCCTCCACCTCCACGGAGGCAGCATTGAAGCCAAGCGCCTGGAACCCCAGGGACTGGAACTCACCATGCGCTTACCTCTGGATCCCACCCAGAGCACTCAGGAGGCCGACGATTTTTTTCTTCGCGCCACCCAGCATGAGCAGCGGTGGCAGAAACGCGAAGAACTGGCCGCTTAAGCGCTAGCTTCCAAAAATATCATCAGGTGAAAGGCGGGAGCAGACGCTGCCCTCGTCTATCTCAGATCGCGTCTTCAGCGACAGGCGAAGCCAAAGTATTCCAGAGCTTTAGCCAGCCAAAACCGCACTTCCATTTTGGTTTCCCATTCAACCTTCCTCAGCGATGGCGTGCGCCTGAAGGTCTTCGAGATTCACCCATTCGATGGCCGATGAATGAGTGGCTTCGAGGCAAACCGGCGGGGCGACGCCGGCGTCAAAAGCTTCTTTCCAGCGAGTGACGCAGAGGCACCAGCGGTCCCCAGGCTGGAGGCCGGGAAAGTCCCATTGGAGGGATGGGGTGGAAAGGTCGTTGCCATGAGCGCGGGAAAATTCCAGAAACTCAGCCGTGACCTGTACGCACACGGTGTGCAGGCCAGTATCTCCTGCGCCTGTGCGGCAGTAGCCGTCCCGGTAAAAGCCGGTCATAGGCTGGCGGCAGCAGCATTGCAATTCTTGGCCGAGGACGTTCGTGGGCATGGGGGAAAGGGGACAGGATGGGGGCCGCGTCACGTGATTTTTTCCCGTGGGCGGATTCTGCAAAGCGGGCCGTGCCCTGTGCAGTTACCGGGAGGCGGTGAGGCTCCCGCCCTTGGCGCGCTGAAGACCCCAGGACATAAGCGCACGGCCATCGTCCCAGATGTATTTGGTCTGCGTGCCTAACTGGACAAGGATGACATCCCGCCCGCGATAGCTGGCTGTGGAAATAAGGCAGCGGCCGCTGGCCACGGTATAACCCGTTTTCATCCCGTTGCACTCAGGCATGTTGCCCAGGAGATTGTTGGTGCTCTTGAGGGTGACCGTATTGCCATTGTTTCTGCGGAAGGTGTAATATGACCTGCGCACGGCATCCCGGATGATGGGGTTGCGGTAGGCGGCCATGGAGATGCGGGCCATGTCCCGGGCGGTGGAATATTGACCGCTGACGGTGAGGCCGTGAGGGTTTTTGAAATTGGAATTTGAGCAGCCCAGGGAGCGGGCCTTGGCATTCATTTTACCGGCAAAGGCGCTGATGCTGCCAGCATTATCCCTGGCCAGCACATTGGCCACATCGTTGCAGCTTTTGATGAGGAAGGCATACAGCAGGTGGCGGCGGGTATAGACTTCCCCCGGACGCAGGCCCAGGCAGGTCGGCTCCACCTTCACATCGGCGGCAGTGACAGTGACCGGTTTATCCAGGTTACCCGCATCCAGGATGACTAATGCGGTGACCAGCTTTTGAGTGCTGGCCACAGCGCGTGCAGATTCCGCATTCTTGGAGGCCAAGTGCCTCCCGGTGTGCGCATCGATGAGCAGGTAAGCCGCCGCATGGATGGCTGGGCTGCCCGAGGTGGCGATGAGCTGCGGAGCGGCCTCCACGTCCCACCCGGGATGATAAGTGGCCGGGACGTAAGCAGCTGGGGAGGCAATGGGGTAAGCAGCCTGGACATACCCGGTATTGCTGCTGAAATCCCCTCCGCCCATGTGGCGCACGGTCCGCTGCGGACTGGGGCTGGAGCAAGCCGACAGGAGGGTGATCAAAAGTCCCGAGCAGGAGACCAGAAGGAAGCGAGAAAGGGGTGCGAGCATACGAGGGGGGAAAGAGTAAACGTTCGCCACGTGGCGCAAGTTTAATGCCTTTGTGAAACTTGTTGTTCATCTACGCGGTTAGGCCGCCGGGTGTCAACCCTGAGTGACTGCGCGAACACGGCGTCCACAGGGCGTTTTTCGTCTTGCTTGTGACGGCGTCCGCGCTCCGAATGAGACATGGCACTGATCATTAACGGCGAAGAAATCGACGACGAAGTCATTGAGGGAGAATTCCGCAATGTGAAGGGGCACTATGAACGCATGCTGCAAGTGTCCTGCTGTGAGCGGGACCAGGAGTTCCGGGGTTATGCCAAGGACAACCTGATTTCACGCGTGTTGCTGAACCAGGAATCCGTGCGCCGATTCCCCACCGTGGAGGAGGCTGAGGTGACAGCCCGGCTGGAAAAACTGATCGCTGAGGCAGGTGGCGAGACGCAGTTTTACATGAATATCGGCATGCCGTACAAGGATGAGGCCGTGGTACGGGAAAACGTGCAAGGCGGCGTGCGCCTGGACAAAATGCTGGGGGATGTCTATGGCCCGGAGCCAGTATTCAGCGAGGAGGAATTGCATGCAGCCTATGAGCGGGACCTGCCACTGTACATGACGGAGGAGATGATCCAGGTGGCCCACATCACGAAGAATCTGCAGGGCGCACAAAGCCGGACAGAGGTCTTCAAGACCATGCGTGACCTCCGCACCCAATTGCTGGCCGGGGCGGATTTCATGAAACTCGCGGAGGAAAACCGGGCGGATGACCAGCAGCAGATCGACCTGGGCTGGTTCAAGCGTGGAGAGTTCATGGAGGAGTTTGAAGTCATCGCCTTTTCCATGGGGGAAGGAGAGATCAGCCCTGTCTTCACCACCCAGCTAGGCTTTCACCTGTGCACCGTGCGTGGCCGCAAGACCCCGGAGGCCATCCCCTATGCAGCCGTGAAAGAAGCCGTGCGCCAGCGCCTGCTGGAGGCGCACAAAGATGCGAAGTTTAACGAACTCATCGCCAAGCTGAAATCTGAAGCAAAGATCGAAGACACCGAGCCTGAGGAAGGCGGGCACTGAAGCCAGGCCTGATGGGCATCCAACTCCAGGGCATAAATAAAACGTCCGATTTCAGGGAGCACCTGAAATCGGACGTGAAATAATGAGGCGTTCAGCCGGGAAACAATTAACGGCTGAAGTCGCTGATGGGCAGAAGCTCAGCAGAGACCGGAGTCAGGCCACTGGTGGTGGTCATGGCGGCGAGGCCGTCGTCTTCAAAATGCTGGCTCAGCAGGATGCCACTGATTTCCAAGACCTCGTCCTGAGGCATGGCTTTTTTGATCAGGTCGCTTTCCAGATCAAGGGCAAAAGCAGGCTTCTTTTGTAAGATGGAAGGGACAGAATCAGCGGAAGCGAGGTTGAAGTTCGATCCGTTGCTGGTGGTATTGCCAACAATGTTCAGCGTGCCCCAAGCGGCGACCACAGCAAAAGCAGCGGTAGCACCCGCGGTGGCCCACTTTGGAGAAACCAAGTCGCTGAAGAAAGTGTTCACACGCTCCCAGAGGAGGTCACGGGCGGAAAGACGCATGATTTCCGAGCGCTGCCGCTCCCGAAACTGAGCCAAGAAGTCTTCCACAAAATCATCTCCGGGTGTCTCATACTGTTTGAGTCGTAGCAGCCTTTGGATGTTTTCGAATTCGTTCATAGGTGGTGCGTCGGAGTTAGCGGGAACTTAGTTGATGAAGCAGGAAGTGTGTCACTTTACGAAATCTTCCAAGTATGTTTGGAGGAGCCGGTGTGCGTAGAAAAGTCTGGACCTCACAGTTCCTTCGGACACACCGAGAATCTTGCTGATCTCGTTGTGCTGAAGTCCCTGGACGTCGTAGAGCGTGACTACGGTGCGGTGGTCTTCTGACAGCTTCATCATAGCTGTGTTCAATCTTTTTTGCAGCTCATGGATGTTCACCTCGCGTACAGTGTCGCGATTGGCGGTGGTGATGCTGATGAAATCCGGGTCGTTATGGATGCCGCTGTCCACATCATCCAGGCTGATTTTGGCATGACGCCCCCGTTTTTTGAGGAAATTCAGGGTCATGTTCACCGAGATCGAATAGATCCAGGTATAAAAAGAGGATTTCCCCATGAACCGCTTCAGGGAGCGATAAGCCTTGGCAAAAATGTCCTGGAGGAGGTCGGCGGTATCCTCGCGGTTGGAGGTCATGTTATACACCAGACCGTACAGCTTGGGGGTGTATTTGCGCACCAGCTCATCAAAGGCGCGGGTATCCCCTGCCTGGGCACGCTCGACAAGCGCGCGGTCTTCCGCTGCGCTGCTATTGACTGGGGGCTGATCCGTCGGGGTCTCCATGCGTCCACTGATCGCACGATCCGAATCGCGTGATTCCTCAAGCAAACCACCCATCGGGGGATCAGACAAGCTTTTCTTGGGGGCAAGAGTGGGATTCACGGTCGGGAAAGACTTACGGCCACATAATCGCAGCCAGGTAAGATACGCTTGCGAAGGGTAATCGTGGCCGTATTTACGCCAAATTCGCTGAGGATGCACTGGGCCATCTCGGCGGCCAACGTCTCAATGAGCTGCCGGGGCCGCTCTGCGGCGAGCTGGCGCAGGCGCAGGGCTACGGCGGAATAATCCACCGTGCGGGACAGATCGTCCTGCATTTCCTCAAAACGTGAGCCTAATCCCAGGGTGATATCCGCCTGCAGGGTCTGCCAGGCCGCGCGCTCCTCCTCCGGCACGCCGATTTGTACAGGCAGGTCCAGACCCTGAAGGTGGATGGCATCTGGGGCGGGAGAGGTCATGCGGGGATTGTCGGCGAATGCATGAGCAGTGTCAAAGCGGACAGATTTTTCACCAAGATGTCCGGATCCGCCGTCATGAGAGTGGAGACGGATTCATACCCTGTGGCAGTGGCGATGGTGGTGAGCCCCCCTGCCCGGCCCGCCAGGATGTCATGACGCATATCGCCAATGAAGGCTGTCTCCTGCGGCAGCAGATGATGCTGACGAAGCAGGTGATGGACGTGAGCGCATTTATCAATGATGCCGCAGTGATAATGCTTGAAGTAATGGGCCACCCCATTGGTCTCCGCCTGCGCCAGCACATGCTCCATGGGCGCACTGCTGCAAATAAACATGCGGCGACCAGTGGCCGCGGCGAATTCCAAAAAGCCCTCCGCATGCTCGATCATCGGCACGGCATGCTGGTCCTCATTGGGGAAATGCTCCAGATAAAGCGCCTGGAGATCCGCCAGCGGCACGTCCGGCAGGATGTGCCGGTAAAATTCGGTATAAGGAAGCTGGAAGACCTCACGAAACTGCTCGCGAGTAAAAGCAGGCTTGTCGTAATGATGAAGCACCCGGTTGGTCGCAGCCACCACCGCGCCCAGGTCATCCGCCAGGGTGCCTGACCAGTCCAGAATGAGATTGCGAATCATGGAAGGCTATAAACTGTGATCCGTACCTTTTGCAACGTTTGAAGATGGGGTGCCCGGCTCGGGGGGCTTGCGAGCGGCCCGCCAGCGGCGGATCAGCCATTCAGCGATCAATAAATTGGGGATAAACCCCAGCCAAGCCACGATGCGGTATAGATCCATCGGCCGGGGCTCAAAAAACAATACCAGCGTGACCTTCCAGGCCCGCAGAGTGAGGGCGGATAAAGTCAGGGCATAACTGCGCATCATCCATTCCTGGTGGGCCATCCATTTCCGCTGGCAGGCATAGCGCCAAGCGGCAGTGGTGGTGAGTATCCAGCCGAGGGCCAGGAGGATAAAGGCGAGCCTGGATGTCCAGCCGCCATTGGCATAAAAAGCCATGACTAAGCTGGCAGGCCCCGTCACAAAACAGACATTCAGGACATAAAGCTTTCCCATCCAGCGGTGGACATGAGGGGCTTTGCGTAGAATCGCCGGGAAGAACTGCGTGAAGCCCGCCAGCAGGGCAAACATGCTGGTGAAAACATGAATCCAGAAGGCCATCCGCCAATGGTCAATGGCCAGATACTGCTGCTTGATCTGGAGAAAACCAGCATCATCCCGGAGGGGATAATAACCGAGAGTGATGCGCAACATCAGCCATGAAAACCAGGCCAGCGCCAGACACAGCCCTACACGGGCTACAATGGCAACTTTTGGCTTGGATAACATCTGTGGCGAATCATAGTGCGGACCATGAGGAGCCTTCAATCTGATTTGATCATACTGACCGCAATGCTGGGACTGACATGCGCTAACCCGGCATCTGCCCAGGCTCCAGACAATGCCGATGTACAGACTGCGGATACCCAGGCAGCGGCTGCGATCGGAACCTATGTGGGCATGTTCGGCCCTCACAAGATCACCGTCAGCATTGAGAAAATCGTCGGGCGGACGGTCTTGGGATACAGCGTGGTTACGGGCAATGAGCGTGCTTTCAGTGGTTCCTGGCAGACGGTGGCGGAGGGTATCTCTTTCATCGGCAAGGAGCCAGGGGATCATCCAGAGGACGGGGTCTTTAACCTGTCTTTCAATGCCACCAACAAAACTCTGGCTGGCCGCTGGGATGCAAATGACAAAAAGAAACCTTCCGTGGACCTGAGTCTAAAGGCGAGGAAGTTTAAATATGACCCGTCAGCCGGGGAATACGCCCAGGCTTCCTCCCGAGTGCTCAAAGAGAAAGATGTGGAAAACCTGACCCAGGCTGAGCTGCGGCTGATGCGCAATGAGATCTATGCCCGGCATGGTTACTCGTTCATCATTCAGGACATGCAGGAGCACTTCGCCAAAGTGGACTGGTATATGCCCGTGGCCCTGGATGTGGCCGACCGGCTGACCCCTTTGGAAGCCAAAAATGCCGCCTTGATCAAGCGCTACGAAAGTTACTCCTCGGAGTACTATGACAAATTCGGCCGCTAAGTGCCTGAGATTCGAATAAATTCGATGCTGGACATCCTCTGGCGCGTCGTTTCCTATAGCGCGCGTGCCTGGAAACGGGTGCGTTTTTACGACTTCCAAATCCACTAACCGACAGCATCATCCTATGGCAAAAATCGAATTTGGCTCCCAGGTCTATACCTGGTTCATGCAGGGTACCGGCAAGGGCTATGATAATAAACTGGACCACATGATCGAAGTCGCCTCGAAGGCGGGCTTCACAGGCATTGAGCCAATGGTGCTCGAAATCTCCGAAAGCGCCCTGGGCTGCGGCAAATACTGGCTGGGGGATTTCTGCGATCCAGTGCGCCTGAAGGATGCGCTGCAAAAGTATAACATGAAACTGGCCGGCCTGGCCCTGGTCTGCGCCTGGGATGCCGAAGAAGAAACCCCTGCGGAAAAGGAAGCTGCAGATTTCACCCTGAACCTGCTGAAGCATTTCCCCGGTGCCATGCTGGGTACCGTGACCCTGCCGAGTGGCCGCAAGAACGACCTGCAACGCCGCCGCCTGAACGTGGCCCGCAACGTCAACAACGTCTCCAAGCGTGCAGCGGATCTGGGCATCAAGGCCTCCTACCATCCCAACAGCCCCCCAGCGTCCATCGTGCGCACGCAGGAAGACTACGATGTGGTGCTCAGCAGCCTGGACCCCAAGGTCACCGGCTGGACCCCCGATGTGGGTCACATCATCCGTGGTGGAATGGACGTCATCGCGACCCTGAACAAGTGGCAGCACTTGGTGAACCACATCCATTACAAGGACTTCTCCGGCGACGGTCCTGAGCCATGGGCACAGATGGGCACCGGCAAGCTGGACTTCCACAAGATCACCGAATGGCTCGTGTCCCGCGACTATGAAGGCTGGATCATCTGCGAAGATGAAGCCCACGTAGCCGTGGAAGATCCCGATGGTGTGACCCTGCAAAACGGCGAGTGGTGCAAGGACAACCTGCACCCCATCGTGGCGTAAACAGTAGCTCGTTTATAAGCTGTACTTCAGACGATCAAAGGCAGGCCACGGGGCCTGCCTTTTTTGTGGGCCTGTGCAGCTCGATGACGAAATCCTCTCCAAAAAGCCTCACGAATCCCCCAGCACGGCACGCAGTTTCCCAGCCGTTTCATTCCAGGCCTCATCATTCATCGCAGGCACGGCAGCGGCAGCCAGGGCCAGCCCTTCCTCAGGCAGGTTCACCCAGGAACGGCAGCCACCGTAGCTTTTTGAATACGGGAAGCTCCAACGCTCCGGCAGCTTATACGCACGCACCAGCGCCACATGCAGGCAGCTTTCGTCATCGTAAACGAAGCGCTCTTTCACGATCTCCTCTTTCCAAATATGCAGCGGAGCGATGGCCTCCATCTGTGCCCAGTCCGTGACTTTCCACACCTGTTCCAGGGTGGCATACCCGTCGATGTCCACACTCGTCCGCTCTTCCTCAGGCGGAAACGACGTGGCCCCTTCTGGCGACCAAGTCAGCCGTTCCGACTGGGTATGAAACCAGGTGGGAAACAGGAAAAACTGCCGGTGCTTCCATTCAAAGCCACCCCGCCCTTCATGGATTCCACCCTTGCGCAGGATCAGCGACTGAACGCCCTGCACCAGGGAATCACACACATAGGCCCATTCCTTGAAGCCCGCAGACGAAAGAGGTAGATCAGTTTTCAAAATCAAAAAAGCTCACATTCAGCCGCATCAATAGCGCGCCATTTCAGGCTCCACCAGGTCCGCCCAGACATCGATGCCGCCGCGCATGGACTGCGCCTGCTTGAAGCCATGCTGCCGCAACCAATTCGCCGCCCGCTGACTGCGCATCCCGTGATGACAGTAAATGATGATGTGCTCCGCCGGATCGGAAAAGCGCTGCGCTGCCAGTTCGCCGAACTGGGATAGCGGCACCAGCTCCGCACCCTGGATGCGGCAGATCTGCCATTCATCCTCTTCCCGGCAGTCCACCAGCCTCGGTTTTACCGCTCCAGGGCGGTCCATGAGGTAGTGGGTATCATCCACACTCACTTCGAGGGGCAGTTCCGCTGGCTGCATGGCAGGAAAGGCTTAGTGGCTGGGATCAGGGCCGCACAGTGACCGGGGTGCCCTGGGTCACGTTGTTATAAAAAATCGCCGCCATGTGCGGGGGCATACGCACGCAGCCATGGGAGGCCGGATAGCCAGGGAGGAACCCCTCATGCATGCCGATGCCACCCACGAAGCGCATGAAATGATGCATCTTGGAACCTTCGAATCGTGTTCCAGGAGGTGCCTTGTCCTTCGTCACATCCACGTTGGCCACCACCACATTGCCGCCCGCGTCCACAAAGTCTCCATACAGGTTGGACTTATGCCACTGGTCCTTCTGCGTGATCTTGAATTTGCCCAGCGTCGTCGGGTGCCGCTCATCCCCGGTGGATAGAGCCGAAACCCCGGCCAGGGAGCTGCCTTTATAAAAATAAGCCTTCTGGTCACTGATATCGATCACGATGCTCGGTGCACCGGACATCCCGTCACCATCCCAGTAGGAGTCCATGTCCTGGTTATACAGGGCCGAATGCGGCACCGTATTGGAAGCGAATGCCTCCAAATACTGCGTCTGACCGCTTGAGGAGCCGGACGGGGAAACACAGGAGGCGAGGAGCACCGCCAAACAACCGAGGGCGAGCAAACGAATAGCAGCGGGGGTCATCGGATAAATAGCGTGAGAAAAAAGGTGTGATGTGACAACCTGAAAGCATGGATCAACCAGGGCCTTCTGTCCAATGCTTCCTCGTCGCAGAATGCCCGCCCAAGCACTGATATCTTTTGCACGATCACATCGTTTTATCCCCCCTCACATGAATCCCATGAACCGCCGTCGCGCCCTTCAGACCCTTTTTTGCTCCAGTGCTGCCCTGTCCCTGAACCTGCGCAACCAGGCCTATGCCGCCGTCGCGCCGGAAGCGATTCACCTCCTCGCCATTGGGGATTTCGGCACCGGTGGGCAGGACCAGAAAAACGTCGCCCAGGCCATGCAGAAATACGTGGCGGATCAAAAAATCAAACCCGCCGGCCTTTGGTTCATCGGTGACAATGTTTACGGCCCCACCTACGAGGAAACTGAAAACTCCGACGGCAAGAGCATCAAAAACAAGGACAAGACCCAGGAGAAGAAAGAGCCTAAAAAGAGCTTCACCGTCAAGTCCCGGCGCTGGAAGGACGAGATCGAAGACATGTATCCCGTCTCCGTTTTCCCCGGCCCGCAGTGGGCCGTCCTTGGCAATCACGACTACCACGACAACGAAGGTGGTGAAAAGGTCCAGCTAGCCTATGCCAAAGAAAAAGGCGTGCGCTGGCACATGCCAGAAAAATGGTACCGCGTGGACCTCGGCAGCCCGAAACCCCTGGTCACATTCCTCGCCGTGGACACCAATTTCGAGTCCATCAGCGGAGGCAAAAGCAGGAAAACCGGCAAAAAGCAAACGCACATGAGCGCCAAGGAGGAGGAAAAGCAGCACGAATGGCTCAAGGCCGAGCTCGCCAAACCGCGCGCGCCCTTCACCGTCGTCGTCGGCCATCACCCGCTTTATTCCAATGGCAGCCACCGGGATACCCAGCCCCTCATCGAAAAATGGGGAGACCTCTTTCAGGAACAAAAAGTCCACGCCTACCTCTGCGGCCATGACCACGACCTCCAGCACCTGGAGCTGGAGGGCAAATTCACCTCCTTCATCCTCTCCGGCGGTGGCGGTGCCCGCATCCGCAAGCTGACCAACACCGAGCGCAAGATGCCCTACGGCCTGGACATCAATGGCTTCACCCACCTCCAGATTCAGCCGGATTCACTCACCTTCACCCATCACGGTCTCGACGGCGGCGTCCTCCATCGTTTTGCCAAAAAGCTCGACGGCAGCGTGGTGATGTGAGGGCGATCCAGCACCATAAGAACTCGTTCTCCTCATTCCTGTTCTACCTCTCATGAAAGATCTCGGACTTCTGAGTTCCATTTTAGTTACGATCGTCCTGCTCCTCATACTGATACCTTTTGGAAGCAGTCTCCTGCATGTGTCCCTGCATCCTGATAGTGTCGAAAATAAGACCAAGGCAGAGATAGAGCACTATCATCAAATCCAGATGGCCTCCAATATCAGCCCCGTTGGTGAAGAATCTGAGAGCTTACATGCAGCCGTGAATTATGTGACAGGTGTTGCCCACGGCTCAATGTGGCTGAAAATTATTCCTGTGAGGATTGCCTGCTACCCTAAAATTGCATCGGTCTGTCTTTTGGCCCTTATCGTGTTTGTGGGATGCTGGATCGCCCTCGTCCTCCTGCCCCCTCCGTCATTGGCCGGATCTTCAACCTTCAAGAATGGCACATCCCAGATTGAATGGACCAGCACTCTTGATGTGCTTCGTTCTGATTCCAGCGAGCCATGAGAGACCTTCCGATAGAGACATTGTGCTCACGCCTCACCTCCCCAGCACCCGCACATCTTGCGCCTGGTTCATCTCCTGCTGCCGTTCACTCGGCAGCGGGGTGTTTAAAAGGGTGATGATCATGCTGCCTAGCACATAGATCAGGCCCGCACCACCGCGCTGCGACCGGTCGGTCACGGGCGAGTGAACCTCACTTCGCCTGAGACTTTTTCGGGGCTCGGGGCACTTGGCAGGGCGGGCAGCAGGTAGTGGCCGTCGCCGATCAAGATATCGGGTGCCGTGGCAGGCTGGCGTAGGACTCCGATGAAGGTCACGACACGCGGTTTTGCACCCGTGTCGGCGAGTTCGAAGCTGCCACTGAAGAGACCCGTCGTCGGCACCAGCGTGGTTTTCCACTTGGTGGGGTTCACGGGCGTGGTCTCGGGAAGTTGCACGCTGACGACGTTCTTGAGGCTCAAGCCGACGCGGGTGGGGAGATTGCCATTCAGCGTGCTGCCTGTGTCGCTGTGCCACACGCCAAAGCTGCCGTCGGTCAAGCCGAGCCGTGCCGCTAGGGTGATGGCCGGGGTTGATCCCTTGGCGGCGACCGGGAGCAGCCAGGGGTCGAGCATCATCACCGTCGTTACCGGGCCGAAGCCGACGCGATACGTGGCATCCGCAGCGAGGCCCTCCTTTTCCCAGATCAGGCCGGCCTCTTCGACATAACGGCGGTTTGCCAGCGTTGGGTGCGGCAGCAGGGTGAAGACTCCGCCGAGGCTGGACTCCCTGCGTGATTTGTAAGGCTGCACAAAGAGGCGGTAGCCAGGGTCTGGGTCCTCATCCGGGGCCAAGGAGGTGGTGAAGACGGTGCCATCCGCCAGCCTTCCCGCCAGGGTCATCACACCCGTGGTGCTGAGGGTCGATTTCGCCCAGCCGGCTCCTGCAGGGATGTCTCCGGCTGCGGGCAGCGCGGGCTCCAGCACGACCGTGTGGGCACCGCCGTAGAGCACCTTCCCGCCTTTGGGTAGGAGCAGGAGCTTGCGGCCCGTCACGGCTCCGCCAAGGGGCTGGGCAGCGCGCGAGGCGGTCACGAGCATGTCCCCCTGCATCGGCAGCGTGAAGCTGACGACATAGGGTACGCTGCCCTTCATCACGGTGCAGGTTCCGGTCGCGAGTTCGTCGCCCACGTTGGTCGTCAGACTGCCCTTCAGGGACAAGGCGGCGGTCTCCGTGGCGGTGGCGAGCTTGCCGGTGAATGCCTGGCCGGTGAGCGGCACCGTCAGCGTCAGCTTGCCCACGGGCAGAGCGTCGGCATCCACCAGCAGTGCTTCATAACTCCCGCCAAAACTTTCCACCACCATCGTGCCCTGCTGATAAACAAACAGGTAGTTAGACGCAACACCGCCGCTGGCCGTGATCAGGTAGAGCCCACCGCCACTGGTGGCCTTGGCCGTCGTTTTCAGCACGGGTGTTTTGGTAAACACCGCCACCGTGTCCGATTCCCTGAAGCCGCTGTAAACGACCGTCAGTTCGGGATTCTCTTGGCCGGCGAACTTGCGCTTGTCATCGGGCGTCACGTAGAGCGGGGCCTTGTTGATGGTGAGTGAGCCGGTCTTCGTGCCGCTGCTGTCCGTGGCCTTCACACTGTATTTGCCCGCAGCCGTCGGGGCGGTGCTGCCAAAGACTGTGCCGATCTTGTATTCGATCATCACCTCGCCGCTGCCGCCCAGGGTGCCGATGGCGCGCGGCGTACCCGTGTAGGTCTGGGCGAGATCGACCAACGTCAGCGTTGCGGGCGTCGCTTTCACCGTGATCGTTTTCACCACGGTCTTGGCGGCGGCATAACTGCCGTCCCCCGCCTGCACGGCCTGCACCTTCACCTTGCCGATGCCGGTAAAACCCAGGACATTCCCCGCGAAGCTGGCCCCTGCGGCGGTGGTCCCGACGGGCACCACACTCAGGGTCACCGGCAGCCCCGAGCTGGCATAGGCACTCAGGTTCAGCGGACTCTGGCCGAGGTAAACCGTCGTCGGAGGAGTAAAGGTGATCGTTTGGGCCAGCGGCTTGGTCAGGCCACCGAAGCCGGTGATGGTGAAGCTGTAAATGCCGTTCGCGCCATCATCACTGGCCACCGTCACCGTTGCCGTGCGGAGGCCCGGTAGGAGGGGATCGAAGGTGATGGCGAAGGTTGTCTGGTCACTCGCGGCCACAGCGGCAGCGGGGGGCGTCGTCACCTTAAAATCCGCCGCGCCGGGGCCGCTGAGGACCACGGCGGGGCTGGCGAGATTCAGCGTAGCATCACCGCCATTGGCGATGGTGAAGAGGTGAGTCACGGGCGTGTTGATCAGCGCCACGCGGCCAAAGTCGGTCGCGTCCGCCGCATCAGGTGTAGTGTCGCCATTGGTGATGGGCTGGTCCTTGCCCAGGATCGCGATCACTGGCTCTGCCACGTCGAGAATTGTGAGGGTGAAGACCTGCTCATGGAGACCGCCCTCGCCGTCATCGGCCTGTACACGGATGCTGTAGGTGCTCTTCGTTTCGTAGTCTGCGCTCACTGAGATTCGCAACTGCGTGTCGACGATGCTGAAGGAGTCGTTGTCCGTGTCCCCGGTGCCTTCGACGAGGCTAAAGGTGTGTGTTGAGTCTGGATCGGGGTCTGTCGCACTCAGCGTGCCCACCGTGGCATTGGCCAAGTTGTTCTCAGACACCGTGCTGCCGCTCAATGCCAGGGCCGTCGGCGCATCATTCACGTCCGTGATCGTGATGGTAAAGCTGTTTTCAAAGATCAGGCCGCCGGAATCAATCGTGCTCACTCGCACGCTGTAACTGCTCTGGGTCTCATAGTCGGGCACGTCAGTGAAACGCAACGCACTGCCGGAAATGTTAAAGGCCGCATTGTCCGTGCCGCCTGTCCCTGACACCAGCGTGTAGGTAAAGGTGTCGCCCGCATCTGGGTCCGTGCTGCTCAAGGTGCCCACCGTGCTGTTGGGAGCCGAGTTCTCAGGCAGCGTGTCAGCACTCAGAGCCAAAGCCGTCGGCGATTCATTCGAGTTCGTGATCGTGATGGTAAAGCTGTGCTCAAAGGTCAGGCCACCTGAATCCGTCGTGCTCACTCGCACGCTGTAGCTGCTCTTCGTCTCATAGTCGGGCACGGCAGAGATCCGCAACGCATCGCCGGAGATGTTAAAGGCCTCATTGTCCGTGCTGCCCGTGCCTGTCACCAGTGTGTAAATGAAGGTTTCAGGGCCATCCGGGTCCGTGCTGTTCAAGGTGCCCACCGTGCTGTTGGCCGCCGAGTTCTCATGCAGCGTGGTATGGCTCAGTGCCAGGCCCGTCGGTGCCGAATTGCTGACGGTAGCCACCTGCACCGCCGGGTGGCTGCTCAGGCCATGGGTGGTGACCACCGCGTTCAAAGCACCCGGCCTCAGGCCGCTGAGGCTGGTCACGGTCAAAGAGGTGGCCGTGGAGGCCGTCACGGTGCCGGAGCCTGCGGGGCTGAAAACCACGGTGTTGTTCCCGGGCGTCGCGGCGTCAAAGTTCGTGCCGGTGATGGTCAGGGTGGTCGCAGTGCGGATCAGGCCCCCGGTGTTCAGGGCCACCGTCGGGGCGGGCACCACATACGTGTAGAGCGAGTTCGCCACAGACTGGCCGCCGGACGTGGTCACCTGGAGGCTGACCGGGCCTGCCTCATGGGCCGGAGCCGTGGCCGTGATCGTGGTGTCATTGACCACTGTAAAAATCACCGCCGCCACCCCGCCAAAGGTCACGTCCGTAGCCCCGGTAAAGCCCGTGCCGGTGATCGTCACGGTGGTGCCGCCTGCGGTGCTGCCGCTGGCGATGTCCACCCCGGTCACGGCAGGTACAGGTGCCACCGGGCCCAGGCCGGTGAAAATATAAGCCGCTCCAGAACCGCTGGCCAGCTCATTGGGCGTGCCGTTGATCCCCGGCGTGCCGCCGTCCTCCTGATACGCCCCGACCACCACCGTGTCCCCGCTCACCGCCACCGAAAAGCCAAAGTAGTCACTGGCCGTGACCTGCGCCGCCTTCAGATAGGCCTGCTGGCTCCACTCCGTGCCGCTGCGCACAAACACATACGCCGCTCCAGAAGCGCTGGCACTCTCATCAGGCGTGCCGTTGACCCCCGGCGTGCTGCTGTCCTCCTCCCTCGCCCCGACCACCACCGTGTCCCCGCTCACCGCCACCGAAAAGCCGAACTGGTCACTGGCCGAGACCTGCGCCGCCTTCAGATAGGCCTGCTGGCTCCACGTGCTGCCGCTGCGCACAAACACATACGCCGCTCCAGAAGCGCTGGCACCCTCATTGGGCGTGCCGTTGACCCCCGGCGTGCTGCCGTCCTCCTGATACGCCCCGACCACCACCGTGTCGCCGCTCACCGCCACCGAAAAGCCAAAGTAGTCATCGCCCGTGACCTGCGCCGCCTTCAGATAGGCCTGCTGGCTCCACTCCGTGCCGCTGCGCACAAACACATACGCCGCTCCAGAAGCGCTGGCACTCTCATCGGGAGTGCCGTTGACCCCCGGCGTGCTGCTATCCTCCTGAGTCGCCCCGACCACCACCGTGTCCCCGCTCACCGCCACCGAAGCGCCAAAGTAGTCACCGCCCGTGACCTGCGCCGCCTTCAGATAGGCCTGCTGGCTCCACTCCGTGCCGCTGCGCACAAACACATACGCCGCTCCAGAATTGCCGACCAGCTCATCAGGCATGCCGTTGATCCCCGGCGTGCTGCCATCCTCCAGATACGCCCCGACCACCACCGTGTCCCCGCTCACCGCCACCGAATCGCCAAACTGGTCATTCATCGTGACCTGCGCCGCCTTCAGATACGCCTGCTGGCTCCATGTGCTGCCGCTGCGGACAAACACATACGCCGCTCCAGAATTGCTGGCATTCTCATTGGGCGTGCCGTTGACCCCCGGCGTGCTGCTGTCCTCCTCCCTCGCCCCGACCACCACCGTGTCCCCGCTCACCGCCACAGACCAGCCAAAGCAGTCACCCACGCCGGCATACCCCAGGCTCTCTAACGAGGGCTTCACATAGGCCTGCTGGGCGATAGGGTCGATGGTGATGGGGTAGCGCGCCGCGCCCTCCTGCACCCGCAGGATGATGCCGCCCGCCGGCCCAGCAAGGAAATGCGAGGCCAGGACCTGCCCGTCCGCATCCCAGACCTTCAGCCCGGCGTAAGTCACCACCGGAGCGCCTGCGGCATCGCGGAAATAAATGGTCTGCGCATCCGCCGCCACGCTGGCCTTCAGCGTGCCGCGCGTGCCCAGCACCACGTCCAGCTCCGCCCCGGCCGCCGCGCCCTCAGGACGGCGGGCCATGGTGAAGCCATGCTCCAGACCGCGCTCGTCATTGACGAACCACTCCTGCACGTCCGCATCCCACTGGTAGCTGAGGCGCTGCCCCTCCGCCTTCACTGCAGGCCGGCCTGCGACCGCCCGCTGCTGCCGCCCGAAGCCGTAGCTGCGCAGTTCCAGCCCCCACTGCCAGTCAGCCCCTTTCGGACGCGCCAGAAATCCGCGCCCGTCGAACTGCGTGATCCACTGCTGGCCGCCATTCCGCGCCTGCCAGCCGTCCTCCATGGGCAGGAAACTGTGCTCCCAGGCCTTGTGCGCCGCGCGGATGTTTTGCCAATCGGACTTGCCCAGCCCCTCGGGCACTTGGTCAGGGGAGGTCATCTGTTGGGGCTTGCCCGTCGCAACGGGAGTCTGCTCGGCCACCTGGGCGGGCTCGGCCTGAATCTGCGTGGCAGCGAAAAGCAGGGTGACCATCAGGCCACAGATGACATGGGAAACAGGCAGACGGATCATCATAAATGAAAAAGCAGGTGAGGACGAGGGGCCCGGTTTTTTCGCATTCGAATTGCCTACTAGGAAGGTCCCCTCATAACAAACGCTGTTCCATTTATTTCACGCACCCTGTTCTCATGTTTAAGAAAATTGAAGTTGATTTTCCCCTAAACATTTTGTTTATTCACCTATACAGTTCAGGCATTACCTATGAGCATTAATGCCATCCACGTGCTGAACACCCCTGCTAGCCCTGGACGACGGCAGCGCCACCCATGAGGTCGAGGTCGGCCTGAAACAAACGATGGAGGCAGACCTGCGCCCTCATCGCCGCCCTGAAGGGGGACACAACGGCTAAGCCACCCACGGCGGGACTCATCATCCAGCACATGCACCTGGAGCTGGAGGGCAAATTCACCTCCTTCATCCTCTCCGGCGGCGGCGGTGCCCGCATCCGCAAGCTGACCAACACCGAGCGCAAGATGCCCTACGGCCTGGACATCAATGGCTTCACCCACCTCCAGATTCAGCCGGATTCACTCACCTTCACCCATCACGGTCTCGACGGCGGCGTGCTGCATCGCTTCGTGAAAAAGCTCGACGGCAGCGTGGTGATGTGAGGGCGCCCACGCCTCACTTCCCCAGCACCCGCACATCCTGCGCCTGGTTCATCTCCTGCTGCTGTTCACTCGGCAGCGGCGTGTTTAAAAGGGTGATGATCATGCTGCCCAGCACATAGATCAGGCCCGCACCCAGCCCTGCACCGATGGCGATCAGGCGGCGCTGCATCACATTTTCCCGGTCGATAACGGTATAAAATCTCATGCACAGCAACACCCAGAGGGCGCTGAGCAGAAACAGGGCGGCTTTGGCGAGCATTCCCTCATTCAACCAGAGCTTTCTGGCCCTGACGAGTGAAAATCACCTGTGGGGTGTCGGACACATGGCAGATTTTTTTCAGAAATTTCCCGTTCATTTGCTTGACGCTGGGCCTGGGTGCCTATCCTTCCCACCTTTCCCCTCCTGCTGATGAACGAGACCCAGATCCAGAAAGCCGATGTCCTCCTTGAAGCCCTGCCGTACATGCAAGGCTTTCGAGGGTGCACCTTTCTCATCAAGGTCGGCGGCAGCGCCATGGAGGACCCTACGGTGGTGGATACTTTCCTCAAAGACGTCGTCTTCCTGGAAGCCGTCGGCATCAATCCTGTCATCGTTCATGGCGGTGGCAAGGCCATCTCCAAAGCCATGAAGGACAGCGGCCTGGAGGCCAAGTTCATCAACGGCATGCGCGTCACCGATGAGGAGACCATCAAAATCGTCGAGCAGACCCTCGCCCGCGTCATCAACCCTGAAATCGTCAACAAGATCAATGCCTTCGGTGGCAAGGCCGTCGGCGTTCCCGGCACTGAAGTCTTCACGGGCGAAAAGATGAAAGGCGACCTCGGCTGGGTCGGCGAGGTCAGTGATTGCAGGCTGGGCCTTATCCAAGCCGCCGTGGCCGGTGAATTCGTCCCTGTCGTCTCCCCCGTCGCACGGGAAACCGCCAGCGGCAAAACCCTCAACGTCAATGCCGACCTCGCCGCCTGTGCCCTGGCCACCCGCCTGAAGGCCACCAAGCTCATCTTCCTCAGTGATGTGCGCGGCGTCATGCGCGACCCCAAGGATGACACCACCCTTATCCCCAGCCTGAACCCGGAGGCCATCGAAGGCCTGAAAAAAGAAGGCATCATCAGCGGCGGCATGATCCCCAAGGTGGATTCCTCTCTGGAATCCCTCCGAGGTGGCGTGGGGAAGGTGCACCTCATTGACGGGCGCATTCCTCACGCACTCATTTTGGAGATCTTCACCGATGTGGGGATCGGCACAGAGATTCACCTCTGATCGCCCCCGCTGAAAGCTCAGCGGACAGGACTAACCAATTTTTCAGGATTATACACGATGGACAGATTGAATGATTTCGACCCGGCTTGGATGGACCAGTATGTGATGCCTAACTATGGGCGTTTCCCCCTGTGGCCAGAGCGCGGCGAAGGGCCGTACCTATGGGATACCGACGGCAAAAAGTATGTGGACTTCGCCGGTGGCGTGGCTGTCTGCCCGCTGGGCCATGCCCATCCGGAGGTGGCCGATGCCATCGCCGCGCAGGCACACAAGCTCATCCACGTTTCCAACTGGTACTGCATCAAAGGCCAGGCCCAGCTCGCCCGTATCCTGGTGGAGGAAATCGTCCGCATTCCAGGGAAATGTTTCTTTAGCAACAGCGGTGCTGAGGCCAATGAAGGCATGATCAAACTGGCCCGCAAATACGGCGTCACCAAGCCCCTGCCGGATGGCAGCCCGCGCTATGAGATCATCACCTTCACCGGCAGTTTCCATGGCCGTACCTTTGGTGCCATGAGCGCCACGGCTCAGGAGAAAATCCATGGTGGCTTCGGCCCCATCGTGCCCGGTTTTGTTTACGTGCCCTTCAATGATGCCGCCGCCCTGAAGCAGGCCATCACGGAAAGGACCGTCGCCATCCTCTTTGAACCCATGCAGGGCGAAAGCGGCGTCAATCCCGCTACCCCGGATTTCCTGCGCACCGTCCAGTCCCTCTGCCAGCAGCACGATCTGCTCATGCTGCTGGATGAAGTCCAGTGCGGCCTCGGGCGCACCGGTGAAACCTGCGGCTGGCGCTCCATCATCCCTGGGGATGAAATCCAGCCGGATGCCATTAGCTGGGCCAAGTCCATCGGCAGCGGCTACCCCCTCGGCTCCTTTTGGATCAAAGACCGCCCCCTGGGTGAGGCCCACCCGCAGAAGCTCTGCGACCTCCTCGGCCCCGGCACCCATGGCACCACTTATGGCGGCAGCCCCTTGGCCTGCGCCGCCGGTCTCGCCACCCTGAATGTGATCCTGCGGGACAATCTTCCAGCGCACTCCGCCACCCTCGGTCGCAAGATCGCAGGTGAAGTCGCCTCCTGGAAACAGCCTCTCATCACCGACATCCGCGCCTTTGGCATGATGATCGGGTTTGAGCTGGCTGAAGCCGCCCTCATGGCCAAAACCGCCATCAGCACCTCCGGCAAGATCGCCTCCATCTATGTGGCCAAAGCCATGCTGGATGCCGGCCTCCTCGTCGTTCCCGCCGGACCCAAAGTCGTCCGCTGGCTCCCCCCCATGAACCTCACCGACGCCCAAGCCGCCGAGGCCCTGGCCATCTTTAAAACGGTCCTCAGTGATTTAAGCAACCTTAGTTAGACCGGATTTACAGGAAGAAGCCCTTCAGCCTTCAACTCCCCCTCCTGTTAATCCTGCAATCCTGTCCAAAAACTCCACAGATGAAACATCTCCTTTCCATCGAGCAGCTCAGCGCCGCTGAGATCGAAAGCCTGCTCGAGCAGGCCGCCGTTCTGAAGAAGAACCGCAAAACCTGCCCCCAGGTGCTGGCGGGCCAGAACTGGGCGCTCATTTTCAGCAAATCCTCCACCCGCACCCGCGTCAGCTTCGAAGTCGGCGTCCGCGAGCTCGGTGGCCAGGTCATGTTCCTCTCTTCGGCAGACATTCAGTTAGGCCGGGGTGAGCCCATCAAGGATACCGCCCGCGTCATGGGCCGCATGATCGATGGTGCCATCATCCGCACCTTCGCCCAGCAGGATGTCGTGGACTTCGCCGAATACAGCGGCATCCCCACCATCAATGCCCTCACCGATGACGAGCACCCCTGCCAGATCCTGGCCGACCTGCAGACCATCAACGAGCGCTTCGGCTCCTGGAAAGGTCGGCGCGTCGCCTTCCTCGGCGATGGCGATTGCAACGTCGCCCGCTCCTGGATCTGGGCCAGCGCCCGCCTCGGGTTCGAGCTGGTCATCGGCGCTCCCAAAGAGTTTCAACCTGCCGCCAGCTTCATGGCGCAGATCCCCGGAAACACCGTCACCATCACCGATGATCCCAAAGCTTCCGTGGACGGCATCGATGCCATCTACACCGACGTCTGGGTCAGCATGGGCAAGGAAGAGGAAGCCGCCGGCCGCATCGAAACCCTGCGCCCCTGGCAAATTAACAGCGATCTTTTGAAACACGCCAAAAGCGACGCCATCGTCATGCATTGCCTGCCCGCCTATCGCGGCAAAGAGATCACCGAAGAAGTCCTCGAAGCCCAGGCCAGCGTCATCTTTGACCAAGCCGAAAACCGCCTGCATGCGCAGAAAGCCGTCCTCGTTGCCCTGGCCCGGAAGTAATCCCTCGTTGACCTCGGTGGCCTGAGAACCGAGCACTGTCCCATGCACCGCCACACCCTCACCGACCGCGTCCAGTTCGCCGATACGGACATGGCGGGCATTGTCCATTTCTCCAATTTCTTCCGTTACATAGAGCGTGTGGAGCATGATTTCTTCCGCGCTCTAGGCATGTCCATCTGGGACAAATCCGCCGAGATTCCCGTGGATGAGCGTGTGGGCTGGCCGCGGGTGCATGTCTCCTGCGACTTCCGCGCACCGCTTGTTTTTGAGGAGGAATTCACCATGGAGCTCCTTGTGGAGGAAGTGCGGCCCAAGACCCTCCGTTACCTCGTCCGTTTTTGGAAGCAGGATGGCGCACTGAGTGCTGAAGGAAAACTCGTCGCCGCCTGTGTGCGCAGAGATCCTGCAACAGGCAAAATGAAAGCCGTCACCATCCCGGATCGTATTCGCTCCCGCATCACCGCCGCTCCACCCGAGCTGCTCGCCCCCGTCTGATCTCACTCCCTCTCCCGCTCTCATGGATACCTATTTCGTCGCAATCAATGGCCAGCAGCAGGGACCTTACGGGCTCGCCCAGATCGAGGTCATGATGAATACTGGCAAGATCAAGCCCAGTGATCTCTGCTGGCAGGAGGGCATGCCCGCCTGGCAGCCCATCCATTCCGCCATCCCCTCCCTGGCCGATTACGTCGTCCCATCGGATACCTTCAATCCCTACGCCCCGCCCCAGGCCGTCTTGACGACTTCGGCTCCTTCTCTCAAAGGCAGTTACGGGGGCATCGGCCGCCTCGCTTACTTCGGCACCAGCTTTCTGGTCGGTGTCTTCAACGCCATTGCTTCCGCCGCCCTGAAGGACAGCGTCGCCGGGACCCTGGTGGCCTTGGCCTTCATCATTGTCGCCTCCCTGGTCATTGTTTATCAGCGCCTGAAAAACATCGGCATGAATCCCTGGTGGTGCCTGCTCAGCATCGTCCCCATTGCCAATTTTTTCATCGCCTTCCGCTGTCTGGCCTTTCAGGAAGGCTATGTGGAAACGGGTAAAATGGATAAGGCAGGTGTTATCGTTGCCTGGATCTTTGGCATCCTCATGGCCTTGATGTTGGTAGGCATTGTCATGTTGCTCAGGAATGCCTAGGCTCGGCACCCCATCATGACCCGCGAAATAACCAGGAATGGCTCCTGGTTATTTCTCCATTCCATCACCTAAGAATTGACAGGCGGTGCAAACAGTCCATTTGAAGCAGCAGACGCATCTCCTGAAGCCCGCTGCATGAACCCTTACTACGTCGCCCCCAACGGTAAGCAACAAGGTCCTTATACCCTGGCCCAGTTGCAGGCCCTGCTCAATGCGGATCAGATCCAGACCACCGACATCTGCTGGCGTGAGGGCATGCCCGGCTGGCAGACCATCCACAGCACCATCCCCAACCTGGCCAAGGAGACCCCTCCTGCCCCCCCTGCGCCCGGTGGCATCATCCGCCTTGTGCGCCCCACGCGCAGGTCCCTGACCATTTACAACAATAGCAGTCATGGGGGCATCAGCCGCCTTAGCTACATCGTCATCACCTTCTTTTTCATCATCCTTGCGGGGCTGGGCTATACCCTCATGAAAAACGACCCTGGCCACATCCTCATCAGCAAATACAGCACCCACATCCTCATTGGTTTTGCTCTCCTGGTGTTTTCCTCTATCTTCCTGCGGCTGCAAAACATCGGCATCAATCCGTACTGGAGCCTCTTCCTTTTCATCCTGCCCCCGGTCCTGATCCCCATGAGCATTCTCTGCGCCGTCTGCCAGGAAGGATTTGCCAGTGAACAAAGCCTCGACCCCAGCGGCAAGATCATCGCTTTCATCGCCGCCTGTGTCTGGATTCCACTCCTCATTGCCGCCGGGTTCCTGGTTTATACGCAATTGCGTTTCCTCCGTTGATTCGGATCACCTCACCCGCCTTACACTTCAGGCTCAGAACCAAGAATAACTTGGTTCATGAAGGTTTTTGATCCACATAAGCCGCCTCCAACGTTTCCCACCGACGTGAATCCCTCAACCCCCAAATCCACCATGCTTCCCAACTGGCTCATCTTCGCCCTGCTCACTGTGCTCTCCTGGGGCGTTTATGGAATCATTCTTCACAAAGGCCGTGGCCTCATGCCGGATGGCACCCTGCCTGGGCCAGAGACCGGCAATGCCAGCCTGAAAGCCTTTTTGTTCGTCGGCATCGCCTATTTCGTCGTCGCCGTGCTCGGCCCGGTGCTCGTGCTCTGGCAGCGCGGCACGAACTGGAGCTTCACCGGCAGCGGCATGACCTGGAGCTTCATCGCCGGCGTCGCCGGTGCCCTCGGTGCCTTCACGCTCGTTCTCGCCCTCGGTGCCGCCGCCGCCATCTATAAAGGTGCCGCCCCGGCCGCCGTCATGCCCATCGTCTTTGCCGGTGCGCCTGTCGTGAATACCGTCGTGGCCATGCTCCTGCATCCGCCTGCCGGTGGGGTGAAATCCCTGCCCTGGCAGTTCGTCGTCGGCATCCTGCTGGCCGCTTGTGGAGCCTTCATGGTGGCCAAATTTGCCCCTACCAACCGCCCGGCTGCCAAGGCCCCAGGCGTCGCCGCCAAGCACTGATGCTGCAAGCAGCCACCCACGTCATCCGCACCCTGCGGGACCATGGCCACCAGGCCCTCCTGGCGGGCGGCTGTGTGCGTGACTTCCTGTTAGGCAAGGATCCCAAGGACTACGATGTAGCCACCAGCGCCACGCCGCAGCAGGTCATCGCCCTCTTTCCCGGCGCACTCACCGTCGGTGCCCATTTCGGCGTCGTCATCGTCAAGCGGGACGGCCACCAGATCGAGGTCGCCACCTTCCGCACCGATGGCAGTTATAAGGATGGCCGCAGGCCGGAAAGCGTCACCTTTGCCACCGCGGAGGAGGATGCCCAGCGCCGGGATTTCACCATCAACGGCCTCTTCCGCGATCCTGTGGAAGATCGCATCATTGATTATGTAGATGGTCAAAAGGACCTGGATGCCCGGCTACTGCGTGCCATTGGAGATCCCTCACGCCGCTTTGCCGAAGACCGCCTGCGCCTGCTCCGGGCCATCCGTTTTGCCACCGTGCTGGATTTTGAAATCGAGCCCGCCACCTGGCAGGCCGTCTGTGATCACGCCCAGGCCATCACCACCGTCAGTGCCGAGCGCATCCGCGATGAACTGGTGAAAATCTTCCTGCATCCCAACCGCCTGCGCGGCTTTGACCTCCTGGTGGACAGCGGCCTCATGCAGGGTGTCCTGCCGGAGATCCTCGTCCTCAAAGGCGTGGAGCAGCCCCCGCAGTGGCACCCAGAGGGGGATGTCTTCATCCACACCCGCCTCATGCTCAGCCTCCTGCCGGAGCAGGTTTCCCTGCCGCTGGTCCTCAGCGTGCTCCTGCATGACATCGCCAAGCCCGCAACCTTCACCGTGGATGAGGGCACTGGCCGCATTCGCTTCAATGGCCATGACAAACTGGGCGCGGAAATGACAGGCGACATCCTGCGCAGGCTGAAATTTCCCAATGACGTCATCGAGCCTACCCAGGTGGCCGTGGAGCACCACATGGCTTTCAAGGACGTCAAAAAAATGCGCAACAGCACCCTCAAGCGCATGATGGCCCGGCCTACTTGGGAGGATGAGATGGCGCTGCACCGTGTGGACTGCCTCGGGTCTAACGGATTGTTGGACAATTACGAGTTCATGAAGGAAAAGGCGGAGGAGTTCTCGCAAGCACCTCTCATTCCTCAGACACTCATCAACGGCCGCGATCTCATCGACCTCGGCTGGCAGCCCGGCAAGGTCATGGGGGCCGCCCTCATCGCCGTCCAAAACGCCCAGCTCGAAGGCCTCGTCACCACCCGCGAGGAAGCCCTGGCCTGGATCCAGGCGAATTGCAGCCCGTGATCCTTCCCTAACATTCCACCACGCATCCTTTCCTTTTTATGGCCGAAGTCCCCTCCACCCGCATCCTTCCCCTTGGCAGCATCGCCCCCGAGTTCGAACTCCCCGATGCCACCGGTCAGACCTTCACCCTGGATGATGTGCGCGGCCCACGTGGCCTGCTGGTGATGTTTGTCTGCAATCACTGCCCCTTCGTCATCCACCTCGCTTCAGCCCTCAGCGCCTTTGCCAAAGAGCTGGATACCCAGGGCATCGGCGTCGTCGCCATCAATTCCAACGACATCGAAAAATACCCCGCCGATGCTCCGGACAAGATGCTCGCCTTTTCCGCCCAATACGACTGGCAGCTCCCCTACCTCTACGATTCTGACCAAAGCGTGGCCCACGCCTACGTCGCCGCCTGCACCCCGGATTTTTACCTCTTCGATGGCGAGCTGAAGCTGGCCTACTGCGGCCAGTTCGACAGCTCCCGTCCCAAGAATACCACCCCCATCACCGGGGATGACCTCCGTGAAGCCGTGCGCGCCATGCTGGCAGGTGAAGCCCCCCTTTCCACCCAGCGCCCCAGCACCGGCTGCAACATCAAGTGGAAGCCCGGCAACGAGCCGGATCATTTCAAATAAGACTAGACCGCTCCCTCGCCCCAGGGATTGGGGAGAGGGGCTCATCGAACTCTGATGTGATGTGGATAGGGTTTCCGCCTCATTGCCCCCCAACGCATCACCTCCTACTTCTTCACCTCCGTCACCTCAATCGGCGTGGATTCGATCTTCGATTCCACCCCGCGCAGATGCAGGTCGAAGAACTGCTTCAGCCGCTGGTCCAGCACCTCACTGCGAAAGCCGTGACCGCCCCCGGTCATCTCTTGCAGGATGGAAGGCACACCCGCCTGGGTCAGCGCCGCATGAATCTCCTGCCCCTGGGCAAAAGGCACCACAGGATCCTTCGTCCCATGCGCAGTGAAAAAGGGTGCGTCACCCGCGCTGGCATGCGTCACCGGGGATGCCTCTTTGGCCACAGCTTCACGCTCCGGCACCGGCCCACCCAGCAGCAGCGCCTCCGGGTAGTCGCCACCCTGGGTACGGTTGATCGTGCTTTTCTGCTGGATCATCGTCAGGAAGTTTTCCGGCCCGTAGTAGTTCGCCACGCAGGTCACCTTGCTGTCCTGGTCCAGGTGCTGGCCCAGGCTGCCTTCCAGCTCCTTCACATCCCCGCTTGTGCCCAGCATGGACACTAGGTGCCCGCCAGCGGAGGTCCCCCAGACGCCGATCTTCGTCGCATCCAGCCCATACTCTGCCGCGTGCGCCTTGATCCACCGGATCGCCGCCTTGCAGTCATGGATCTGCGTGGGCCACTGGGACTCCCCCGTCAGCCGGTATCCCACAGACACCCCTGCGTATACACCAGTGGTCACAAAGCGGCCTAGCCCGCCGATGCCCCCGCTCTTGTCCCCATTGCGCCAGCCACCCCCATGAATGTAAACGATGACCGGCAGCGGCTTTTCTCCCTTCCGCTCCTTCGGCAGATACAGGTCCAGCTTCTGCCGTGGATTGTCCGTGCCCGCATAAGCCAGGTCCAGCTTTGCCTCCACACCCGCAGGCAAAGGTCTTTTTCCTGCTGCCGGACGCTCCGGTTTCCCGCGCCCTGCTGCGATGGCCTGATGCTCCTCCTTGGAGATGAATCCATCCTTGTCCGCATCCACCCGGTCAAAGTTACCCCGCATCCGCTCCGGCAGCTCTTCTTTTCCCAGCTTGCCATCCTGGTTCGCATCCATCTGGGTAAAGATTCGCGCCAGCCGCTCCGCCGGAGCCACTTGTTGGGCCGAGGCATTCAGCGCGAGAGAAAATAGACACGGGAATAGCAATGCAGACTTCATGGTCCCGCATAAACTCACCCCCCGGCGAAAAGTTTCACCTTATTCCGCAGGCTCCATGGAGGCCTTCATCGACCCCACGCTTTCCTTCATGCGCGGGTCCGCCCCGTATTCGTGGATTTGCTCCACCCGCAGCTCCGCCAGTTCCTTGTGGCAAGTCACCACGATCACCCGGTCACTCTCATCCACCTCGCAGGCGATCCGGTAACCCTTCTTCTCATCATAGCCAAAGATGGCCATCATCATCTCGATCACATACGCATACGTGTGCGTGTCATCATTGTGCAGGATCACGTGATACGGCGGCTCCAGGTCCGGCAGCATCTGCGGCTGGGCAGGGGCTGTACGCGGCCGCTCCGGCATCACAGGGGCTGCCGCGCGAAAACAACGGATCTGAAGAGTTTCTTCCACATCCTTACCATGCACCAGATGCACCGTTTCTCAACCCCCACCACAACAAAGCCCGTGCCCCACACAGGGACACGGGCCTTGGTCAAATGCTGGCGGATCAGTTCTTGTTCACCATGAACAGCATCGTATCACCGGCACGATAGACCTTCAGCAGGATGGTTTTCTCGTTCGTCTTCGCCATTTCGCGGGCCTCACCCACCGCACGGACCGGGTTCTTGTTCACATTCATGATCACATCCCCCTCCTCCATGCCCATGGCCGCTGCCTTGCTTTCCGTATCCAGTTTCGTCACGATCACGCCCGTGATTTCCTGGGGCACGTCATAGCGCTCCCGGGTCGCCGGGGTCAGGTTCTGCACCGTCACCCCAGGCAGGATTTCAGCCATGTTCTGGCCAGTCACCCCACCGCGTCCAAATCCATTGCTACTCTCCTCCGTCTGCGCCACCGGGCCGGAGCCTGGCAGCTCACCCAGCTTGGCCTTGATCGGCATGCTCTGCCCATCACGCAGCACCGTCATCGTCACTTCCGTGCCCGGCTTGCGGGCACTCACGATGAGGCGCAGCTTCGCACTGCCGTCCACACGCAGACCGTCCAGCGCCGTCACCACATCACCCACTTCCACTCCGGCTTCTTTCGCAGGGGAGTTGTCCGTCACCCGGCGCACCAGCGCACCGCCCTGGTCCTGCAGGCCAAACATTTCTGCCTTCTCACGGTCCAGATCTTCCAGCTCGATGCCCAGGAATCCACGACGCACAGAACCGTTGTCGATCAGGTCCTCCACGATGCGCATCGCCATGTTCACCGGAATGGCAAAGCCGATGCCCGCATTCATGCCGGAGCGTGAAAGGATGGCCGTATTGATGCCCACCACACGCCCCAGTGCATCCACCAGCGGTCCACCGGAATTCCCCGGATTGATAGACGCATCCGTCTGGATGAAGTCCTCATACCCCGCCGTGCGGCCACGGCGCACGATGTTCATGCCGCTGCGGCCCAGCGCACTCACGATGCCCTGCGTCACAGATCGGTTCAGCTCCATCGGCGCACCCGCCGCCAGCACGATGTCTCCCACGCGCAGCTTGTCACTGTCACCCAGCGTTGCCTGCGGCAGGCCTGTCGCATCAATCTTGATCAACGCCACATCCGTCAGCGGATCCGTGCCGATCACCTTCGCCACATACGTGCGGGTCACACCATTGATCTCCACCACCGCTTCGATCTTGTCCGCCTCACCCACCACGTGGTTGTTCGTCATGATATAGCCATCTGTCGAAACGATGAAACCCGATCCCACACCGTTAGGCTTCAGGGGGGCCTCTGGCTCTGGCGCATTGCGGCGGCCATTGCCACCTCCGCGCTGTCCACCGCGTGGCTGGTCATCCTCAGTATCAGGAATGCCATCCTCACCGAAGAACCGGTAAAAGAAAGGGCGCAACTGCGGCGGGATGTCTTCAATCTCCGGCGTCTCCTCCCCTTTCCCACCATAGGCAAAGATGGTCACCACGCTCGGCAGGATCTTTTCCACCACCGTTGCATAGCTCATTTGCAGTTGGCCACCATCCGGCAGGGGCGTGGCATCCGTCAGCAGCCGGGAATGAAACTCGCCCGCGGCTAGCTTCGGCGGAGATTTGATGTCCGCAAAGCCAGGGCTGACGGATAGCGTCAGCAGCCCCGCTGCGGTCAGGATATGGGTCAGTCGTGTGGTTGTTTTCATGTTGGAATAAGGATTCAAAATGCGTAACTGCGCAGAACCTATGACGGAAACGTTGAGCGATTGTTGAAAACTATTGTACACACAAAAACGCTCCTCTGCGACGTTTAGCCGCCCCTCCTCCCAGGAAAGATCGACCCGCGATTCCCTCACTTTACCGCTTCAGCCCGCGCCTTGTCCATCACAGACTTCAGCGTCACCTCCGCACCGCCCTGGCGTTTGCTCTCATCCGCCGCCTCCATAAACGCATAAATCTCCAGCGTTTCCTGCGCGCTCACCGGAGCCACCCCCGTGCGAAAGAAATGCACGATGGAAACCAGCAGCGGATCATACCCGGCGGAGGACCCCACCGCCGCCTCCCCCTTTTCGCCCACCGCCTTGCCGCCATAGCCCTTGCCCTCGGTGAAAGTGCCCGTGCGCCCGCCCTCCCATGTGCCCACCACCTTGATTTTACCATCCTCTGTTAGGCCACGCTTCACCGAAACACAGCCCTTGCCCATCACCGTAAACAGACTCTCCACCCCATGGATGCCATACCAGAAAAGATCCGGGTGCGTCACCTCCAGGGATGCCGGGCTAAAAGTCTCCGCCTGCATCACCCGCCCGATGCTGCCCCCGCGCACCTCCTGGGTATCCTTGCCGAAACGCAGTGACGACGATGAAAACACCGGCACCCCCGCCTTCTCCGCCTCATCAAAGATCTTGATCGCATCCACCAGCGTCCCCGCGATGGGCTTGTCAATATACACCGGCTTCCCCGCCTTCAGGCACGGCAGCAGTTGCTCCAGATGCGGACGCCCGTCATTCGTCTCCAGGAACACCACATCCACCTTCTCCAGCAGCGCCTCAATGCTCGTCACGATCTCCACCCCCATCGCCTTCACCTTCTCCGTGTATTCAGGCACCCGCTTCGTGCTGCTCTCGATGTCTTTCGATCCTTGTGGGTAGGCCGCCACCATTCTCACCCCCATCACCTCCGGCTTCTGCGGATCCGCATTCAGCGTTTTAGAAAAAGCCAGCACATGGGACGTATCCAGGCCGATGATCCCGGCACGGATGTTTTGAGCTGAAACCGGCGAAACCGCCAGCAGGCCGGCCACAAGAAAAAAGAAGGAGCGCATCATGGAGCCTCACAATACGCCCACCCCGCCCCCGCCTTTCCGACTCATGACATCCGCATAGACATCCGTCACAATCCGCAGGGTGCGCCACACGTAGCTGCGCCCACCAGGGCGTGGAGGTCAATGTAGCTGCGCCCGCCAGGGCGTGGGGCTCAATGTAGCTGCGCCCGCCAGGGCGTGGAGGTTTGGGAAGTATCGAAGCCAGGAGAACCCCCACCCACTCGCTGGCGCGAGAAGCCACACGTAGCTGCGCCCACCAGGGCGTGGGGTTTGAGAGGTATCGAAACCACGAGAACCCCCGCCCACTCGCTGGAGCCACAGGTGGCTGTCGAAACGACGAGCGGGGGTTTTGCCGAGCTAAAGCTCTGGAGTACTTTGCCTGCCTCACGCCCCCTTACTCTGCGCTCTTCTTCAGCCCATCTTCGATGCGCTTCCTTACATCCGGTGATGTCGGCTGCAAATCGCGCGCCTTTTCAAACTGCTCACGCGCCTTCGCCTTGTTGTTCATCTTCAGATACACCTGGCCGATGTGCTCGATGATCTCCGCATCATCCGGTTGCAGACCGGGCAGCAGGGTCACGGCACGCTGCAGTTCCTTCAGCGCATTCGGGTAGTCGCCTTTTTTGAAGTGCCACCAGCCCAGGCTGTCCACAAAGGCCGCATTGTCCGGCTGCAGCTCATTGGCCTTGTTGATCAGCTCCCCTGCCTTGTCCAGGTGCCGCTCCAGTTCCAGCCACATGTAGCCCAGGTAGTTCATCGTATTGGCCGCAGCCTCCACATCATCCTTCGGCGTCAGCGTGATGGACTTTTCAAAAATACGCCCCGCATCCTCCGGGCGGCCGCCGCGCTCCAGAGTCACCGCGTATTGGAAATAAAACCGGTGGTTGATCAGCTCCCCCTGGCCCGTTTCAGCCAGCTTATCCGCCTTTTCAAAAGCCTGGATGGCCTTGTCCCAGTGTTGCAGAGACCGCTCTGCCAGCGCCGCCTGCACATAAAACATCGCCTGCTCAGGAAAGAGCAGGATGGACCGATGGCTGAGCTGCACCAGTTTTTCATAAAGCTGGGCCCGCAGCAGCAGCTCGCCCAGGTATAAATAATCGTCCCCCTCCCCGCCGCCGATCTGGATGGCCGCCTCCAGGTGCTTCACCGCATTGGCGAAGTCCTCCCGGGATTCATACACACTGGCCAGCATTCGCTGCTGCTCCACATCCCGCGGGTCCGCCTCCACCACAGCCACCAGTTGCTCCAGCGCCTTATCCTTCTCACCAAAGGCATCCAGAAGACGGTACAACAGCTTCCTCGCGTGCAGGTTGCCACTTTGGGCCACCATCTTGGCGCACAGATCCCGCGCCTCCTCCAGTTGATTGGTCAGCAGGTAATACTGCGCCACCTCCAGTTGCACCGGCTCGTTTTTCACCCCGGGTGCATGCTTCAGCGCCTTGGCATAAAAAGCATTCACCCGCTTCACGTGCTCATCCCGCATCTCCGCCTGGGCCAGCGGCCACACCTGCTGCGCAGCACGCCCCAGCGTCAGCCAGAAATCCGGCACCGCCACTTCCAGGCGCAGCGCCTTGTCCATCACGGCCATCGCCGCATCCCGGTCTCCCTGCGTCAGGTAGGTCACAGCGGCAAAGCCATACACCTCCGCCTTTTTGGGGAATTTCTTCAGCGCTGTATCCAGCGTCTGCCGTGCACGGTCATTTTCAAACGGATCATCCGGCGCATACGTGGCACAAAAACGTGCCAGATTTAGATACGGCGCCGGGTCCTCCGGGCTCGCTTTCACCGTCTTCAGCAGGATCTCGATCGCCAGCTCACGCCCACGAAAGCTGTAGGCCAGCTCCGCCGTGTGCATGGCCAGGTCAGGATTGGCAGGATCCGCCTCCAGAGCCGCCAGATAATGATCCAGCGCCTCGCGGAGTTTTCCGGAGTTTTCAAACTGGAGCGCACTGGTGTAATGCGCCAGCGCCGCAGCCACAGCTTCCCCATCACGCTGCAAATGCAGGGCGCTGGGGCTTGTGAGGGCGGGCAGAGACAAATCTGCCTGCTCAGGGGGCTGGCTCCCCGCTCCAAAGAGCGGGGCGACCAGTCCGAGCAGGCAGAGTCGAAGTCGGCGGCAGCTTCCAGACATGGCACCTCCGTGAGCGAATCGAACTTTTCTCTTCGCGGAGCGGAGGCACATCATGTGACCTAGTTAGCGCTTAGGACTTATAGCGCAAACGCTTCTTGTGACGGTTCGCGCGCATGCGCTTCTTGCGCTTGTGCTTGTTGATCTTCGTCTTTCTGCGCTTTTTCAGCGATCCCATGTCTGTGTTCTCCTGTGTTCTTGCGTCATCCTAGGGGATGACTTTGTTTAGCGGATATTCCACGATGCCCTCGGCACCGAGAGCTTTGAGCCGCGGGATAATCTCCCGGACGACGGATTCCGCAATGACCGTCTCAACGGCAACCCAGTCCGCATTGGCGAGCTGGGAAATGGTGGGTGAGCGCTCAGAAGGCAGGCTGGCGACAACCTCCTCTAGAGCGGACGATGGCACGTTCATCTTCAGGCCGACCTTGTCACGAGCCTCAAGAGCGCCCCGCAGCAGCAGGACCAGTGTTTCCATCTTCTGGCGCTTCCAGGCATCCTGGAAGGCCCCTTTGCTGGACACAAGCTGAGGAAAGCTTTCCATCAGCGTGTCCACGATGCGAAGTTTGTTGGCGCGCAGGGAACTGCCGGTCTCCGTGATGTCCACGATGGCATCCACGAGCTCAGGCACCTTCACTTCCGTGGCACCCCAGCTAAATTCGACCTCGGCTTTCACCCCGTTTTTTTCCAGGTAGGCCTCCGTCAGGCCCACGGCCTCGGTGGCGATGCGCTTGCCCTGCAAATCTTTCACGGACTTGATCGGGGAATCCTCCGGCACCACCAGCACCCAGCGGGTGGCATTGGAGGTGGCCCGGCTGTAATTGAACTCCGCCAGGACCTCGACGTCCGCCTTGTTTTCGGCGATCCAGTCCTTGCCCGTGATGCCGCAGTCCAAAAAGCCATGGTCCACATAACGCCCGATTTCCTGGGCGCGAAGGAGGCGCAGCTCCAGGTCCGGATCATTCACCGTGGGCCGATAAGACCGGGAAGAAACCACCACATGAAAGCCCGCACGCTTTAAGAGTTCAAGCGTCGGCTCCTGAAGACTGCCGTTCGGCAGACCCAGTCGGAGGATGTTCTTCGGTGATTCCATTTGGTCGGGGAAAAGGGCGCGCAAAGTAGCGGGGTTTGGCAGGGTGCAAAGGATTATTTAACCGGGATGCCGCGATTCACCGCCAGACAGCCCTAAAAACCGCCCTCCATCCCCGCAGTTTAGCGGCTTCGCCACCCACCCCCCGAAAAAAAGCAGCCGCATTTTTTCTTCAATTCCTACTAGACAAGGATGAATAAGAGATCAATATCCTACACGTTCAGTATGATTACTGTGAGGTTACAAGGCCAGCAGTTGAACCAAGCCCGCCGCGTCCTGCGGAGGTGCCTGCTCATCTCTCACCCCCCGCCTTACCCCGCATCATGTCTGCTGCTCCCAAGCGCCTATCCGCGTATTCAAGCCAGGTCCTTAGCCTGCTTGCCCTTCCATTCATCGGCACAGCTCCCCTCCTTTCCCAGACCCTTTACTGGGATACTAACGGCAGCACCCCTGGAGCCGACGGCCCCTCACCTTCCGGCCTTTGGAATACGACGGCCACCACCTTCAGCACGGAAAGCACAGGCACAACGGCCCCCGTCTCTTGGGCCAACAGTGGGGCCGCCACCGCGATCTTTGCCGCAGGCAGTGATGCCACCGGCCCCTACACTGTCACCCTGGGTGCCGGGATTCCTTTGAACCTGGCCGGTCTCACCGTCCAGAGCGGCCAGCTCACCCTGGCCTCACAAACCGCGGACGACACGCTGAATTTTGGCACCCTGCCCGCCACCATCAGCATTGCCGGTGGTGCCTCCCTCCTCCTTCAGGCCGCCAGCACCGGCACAGGCGGCCTCGTCAAAACCGGCACCGGCATTCTGGAGCTTGATGCCGCATCTGCCCCTGGCGGCAATTACACCGTCAACGCTGGTGAACTGCGCATCGCCAGCGGCACCACCATCTCCGCAGGAACACTGAGCCTGGGCGGTAGCGCAGGAAACACCAGCACCCTCACCCTCGCCGCCGGTTCCACCCTCAATCTGGATGGCAACATCTCCTTCCTGAATGCCAACACCCCGCTGGCAGCCACCATCCAGGGTCCAGGCAGCATCAACCTGAACGGCTCCCGCACCATCACCGTCCAGAACATCGGTTCACTCACAGACCTCACCATCGCCGCCGTGTTAGCCGATGGCAGTGAATCCTCCGGCATCACCAAAAACGGCCCCGGCACCCTGGTCCTTCAGGGTGCCAACACCTACTCCGGAGCCACCCTGCTGAATATCGGCAGTTTGATCATTCAGGGAAATTCCGGCAGCATCGCCAGCAGCAGCGAACTCAACATCGCCGCCGCCCTCACCGCCACCATCGGCAGCCTGGCGGATACAGCCAGCGTCAACCGCCTGGGCGATACCGCCGACATCACCCTGAACAGCAGCGCCGCAGGCGGCTCCACGCTCATTTACAACGGCCCAGACCTGGCCGTGGCAGGCATCCATCAGGAAACCGCCGGCACCCTCACCTGGGCAGGCAATCACCGCAACTCCCTCACCCTGCAACCTGGGGATGGAGACCAGGTCGAACTCCGTTTTTCATCCCTCATCCGCACCGAAAACCCCACAGGCTATGTCCGTGGCAACCAGCTTGGCTCAGCCGCAGGAACCGCCAATTCCTCCCGCCTCTTTTTTGACACCGCCCCCACCCTCACGGGCGGCATCGTCCCATGGCTCATCGTACACGGCCTGGAGGAAAATGCCATCCCCGCCTTCGCCACCTACGATGCCACCACAGGCCTCAAAGCACAGACTGGCACCGTCGCCCCCGGCAGCGCCACTACAGGATCAAACGTCCTCAAATCAGCCGCTGGGACCGTCAGCATCAACACCAGCGTCAATGTCAATTCATGGACCAACAGCGCCACTGGCAATACCAACCTGGGAGCCAACGTCACCCTCGGCATCCAAAGCGGTGCCCTGCTCTTCACCAGCAACGGCAACATTAATTCAGGCACGCTGGACCTGGGCAGCGCCCATCCAGGTTTCTTTCACCTCGTCAGCACAGGGAACGTCACGGCTGCCATCAGCAGCACCATCACCGGCACCCAGGGCCTCACCCTCAGCGGCTCAGGCACCGGCACCAGAACACTTACCCTCAGCGGTAACAATACCTTCACCGGAGGCGTCAATGTTTATACAGGCATCCTCAACATCACCAACGCCGGAGCCCTAAATGCCAACGGAACGAACTCACTCACAGTTCAAATGGGCGGCAGCGTACGCCTCAACGGAAACTCCATCACCGTCAGCGGACTGGAAGGAAACGGAAACATCAACAGCTTCACCGGCAGCACCACCGCCATCCTGCGGGTGAACGGCGGCGGGCAGTTCGACGGCACTTTGACCAACGGCACCAATGGCACCCTGGGCCTAACCAAATCTGGCACCACGGCTCTCGTTCTGGCGGGTGCCAATACCTACACCGGCCCGACAGTCGTGCAAAACGGTGTCCTCCACATCAATGCCACCGGCGGCAACGCAGGCACAAACGGCAGCCTCATCGGAACCAGCAGCATTCACGTCCAGCAGGGGGCCGTCCTCCGCATCAACAACGGCAATGCCAACAACAACAATACCAACCGGCTGGATGACACCGCCCCCATCACCCTTTCCGGCGGCACTCTAAACTTTACCATCAACGGCAACAACATCGCTTACTCAGAGACCGTCGGCGTCATCACACTGACCGCCGGAGCCAGCCAGATCTCCTCCGGCCAGGCAGGTGATGCAGGCGGCACCTCCACTCTCACCATCTCCGGCCTCGCCACACGCCCCGTCGGTGCCACCCTAAACTTCAGCGGCACCGGCCTGGGCACCAACCTCCGCAACCGGGTGGAAATCGGCGGCCTCACCCCCGGTTTCCTCGGCGGCTGGGCCACTGTGGGTAACGACTTCGCCAAATACGTCGCCGACCTGGACTCCAACACCGTCGGCAACCAGGGCAGCGTCACCGCCCTGACCGCCGCAGAATACACCACCACTCATGCCAATGATGCCACCACCCCCTGGAGTGCCACCATTCATGCCAAACCCGCCGCTGATCAGGCCGCTGCCCAGGGCATCAACACCTCACGGGAAGTCCTCTCCCTCGTCCTCGCCAATGGCATCGACCTCACCCAGGGCGGCGGCACCCTCGCCATCATCAGCGGCGGCCTCATCAAACTGGGCGGCACGGTGAATACCACGGCCGCAGGAAACCGCAGCCAGATCAATGGTGGCACCCTCACTGCTGGAAACTCCTCCTCCGCAGCGGAACTTTTTGTTCGCGTTACAGGTGCCAATCTAAACATCGGCTCCGTCATCGCCAACAACGCCCAAGGCGGCAGCGTCACTTTCGTCAAATCCGGCGCAGGCACGGTCAATCTCAGTGCCGCCAATACCTTCACCGGCGGCGTCTTCCTCAATGAAGGCAGCCTGCGTGCCAACAACACCACTGGCTCCGCCACTGGCACAGGCAGCATCGTCACCGCGCTCGGCACCACCTTCGGCGGCAGCGGCCTCATCACCCCCGCAGCCAATGCCAGCATCACCGTCAATGGCAGCCTCTCCATCGGCAATCTCAATGACACCGCTGCGGCAGACTTGGGCATCGCCATCTCAGGCACCGGCACCCTCGCCTTGAACAGCATCGTCCAGTTTGATCTCTTCACCAATGCAGGCACCGGCACACTCAATCCCCTCACCGCCGCAGACCTTCTCGACATCGACGCCCCTTCCTGGGCCAATATCAGCCTCGGCAGCGCCTCCACCCTCCAGGTCGCCACTTCCCTCACCTCCACCTCATTCGTCGCGGGGGATTCCTGGAAACTCTTCGACTGGGCCGGCATCGCCGATGGCACCCCTCTCGTCCAGGGCAGCAACGGCTTCGCCCTCCTGGACCTCCCTACCCTGGCCAATGGCCTCTACTGGGACACGTCAGAGCTTTTCACCACGGGATACCTCATCGTCGCCATCCCGGAGCCAGGACGCGCCTCCCTGATCCTCGCCGGGATCGCTCTCGGCTTTCTCCGCCGCCGTCGTTAATCCTCTTCGCCAAAAAAAAACTTCCGCTTTCGTGAAGTCGGTTTCCCCGCCCTTGCCACCTCCTGCCGGATAACCGATATTTGGGCATCGGAGAATTTCCGCCCGCCACCACTCCACCCTTTTCCCCGCCTGGGGAAAAAATCCCCATTCAATCCCCATCGCAAGTTACTGAGCCTCAAGCCATTACCCGGAATCTTCCCCAAATGGGGAAAAAGTGTGCGAGCTTCCCCATTTCCCCATTCCCCTACAGAAATGATTCGCCCTGAACACTTTGTGCCTTATGCTGACTAACCCTAATGCACACGGATTATGACATCCAATACGCCCTGGAAAACACCCAGGTTCTTCATGAACCTGACCGGCGCATTGACACCTTTGGTTCCACCCAGTTTGAATTTCAGCTCGTCTCCGAGCTGATGGACAGCGTGAACACCACGCGCATCCGCACGGGCAAACTCACGGCGGAAAAACCCCTCATCCTACGCCCCGACCCGGCTGCGGTTGCCGATTTTGACTTCGATGGTTTCGGCCCCCAGGGAGATGCCTTCGGCACTTTCCTCAAGGAAAACCTGCACCGTCTTGCCATCCTCAAATATGGCTTCAAATTCAAAATGGATGACATGACCGAGGACCTCATCCACGAGCCGATGGAAGCCGTCTGCGGCAAGCTCCTGGAAGAAATCCGCTACACGGGCAATCCAATGCGCGCCATCATCGCCGGCGTGGATGACACCTGGGAGATCTGCCTCCTCAAATTCACCGTGGAAATGATCGAAAAGTCCCAAAAGATCAACCTCTTCGACTTTAAGCGGCGCGGCCTCCTCGGCTGATTCCCGCTGTCCCCTCGCCATGGCCAAGGCCCAGCTCAAGCTTCTCCTCTTTCTCATCGTACTTGGGATCACCCTCGGCTGCATGGCTGCAGCCTTTTACATCTACGACAAAATCCTCAGCCCGGACCGCCGAGTGCAGGAGGAGATAGCCGGCATTAAAAAGGGTGACATGCCGCGCATGGACCCAGGGGCGAAGCGTTTCGATGCCGCCATTGACCTCATCAAAGAAGGCCGCATCGAAGAAGGCCGCGACGGCCTCTTCAAGCTCATCAACCAGTTTCCAGACTCCCCGACCTGCGTCGAAGCCAAGCGCATCGTGGGCGAGATCAACATGGACCAGCTTTTTGCCGCCGAATCCAAGGCCGGAAAGAAGGACTACATCGTCCAGCCTGGGGATTCACTGGCACTCATTGCAGGCAAGCAAGGCACCACTATCGACCTGCTCATCCGTCTCAATGGCCTCATGAGCACCATGCTCCAGCCGGGGGATCACCTCACCATCCTGCCCCTGGATTTCAGCCTGCGGGTCAGTGCCCGCTCCAAGACCGTCTCCCTGTGGCGCAAGGCGGGGGAAAAAGAATACTTCTTCAAAGAATACCAGGCCCTGGATGTCCGCTTGCCTCCCTCCGTCCGTGCTCCCACGGATATGGAAATCAAAGGCAAATCCGCCGTTATCGACGGCAAGGTCATCCTTTCGACCGACCCTCTCTATGCCGAGGCAGACAAATGGCTGCCGGGCAGTCGCGGCAGCGTCATCCTCCGCACGCCCCCCTCCTCGAAACCTGCCGCTGCCCCTGCACCTGAGGCATCACCCAAGGCAGGCCAGCCTGCCGCAGCCATCCCCGGTCTTGACGAGGCCCCCACGACCGGTGTCTTTCTCGCCCGTGAAGACCTGGAAGAAATGTTTGCCCTCGTCCGCAACGGCTCCAAGCTCTATTTTGTCACTCGTTAACTGCTCCCCTTTCCCATGAAACACGTCCTGGAATTCGAAAAACCTGTCGTCAAACTCCGCGAAGAGATTGAAGAGGCCAAGAAAAAGCTCGCCTCCAAACCGAGCGACAAACTCGCTGCCCAAATCGTGGACATGGAGAAAAAAGCAGAAACCCTGCTGCGTGACATCCACACCAACCTCAACCCCTGGCAGCGAGTACAGATCTCACGCCATATCAACCGCCCCTTCATGCTGGACTACGTGAAGCATTGCTGCGACGATTTCACCGAACTCCATGGCGACCGCCACATCGGGGATGACCACGCCATGCCAGCCGGCTTCGCCACCTGGGGCGGCAAAAAGGTCGTCGTCATCGGTCATCAAAAAGGCCGCGACACCAAGGAAAACCTCCTGCGCAACTTCGGCAGCGCCCATCCTGAAGGCTACCGCAAAGCCCTCCGCCTCATGCGCATGGCGGAAAAATTCAGCCTTCCCATCGTCACCCTCATTGATACACCCGGAGCCTTCCCAGGCATCGGTGCTGAAGAGCGCAACATCGCTGAAGCCATCGCCTTCAACCTTCGTGAAATGATGCTCCTGCGCACCCCCATCGTCGCCGTCGTTATCGGTGAAGGTGGCTCCGGCGGTGCCCTCGGCATCGGCATCGCCGACCGCGTCCTCATGATGGAAAACGCTTATTACAGTGTCATCAGCCCCGAAGGCTGCGCCGCCATCCTCTGGAAACACCGCGAGCACGCCCCCGAAGCCGCCTCTGCCCTCAAGCTCAGCGCCCAGGACCTTTCCAAGCTCGGCATCATCGACGGCATCGTCCCCGAGCCAGCCGGTGGAGCCCACAACGATCACTTCGTCGCCGCCGAGGCCCTCAAAGGTGCCGTCTTGAACGCCATCAACGATCTCGAGAAGCTCCCCACCGCCGAACTCCTCGAAGGCCGCTACCAGAAGTTCCGCGCCCTCGGCAAGTTCACCGAGAACTGAGATTGATAACTGCTAAGTTTCAAGAAGCCCCGAGGTACGCTTGTACTCCGGGGCTTTCTTTTCCCCCCTTCGTAAAGGACTCTTGAGGTAGCCAAGCGGTGGTATTCCTTGCCAAAATCCAGGTTTAGAACTATACATCACTGGATGAGCCAGACTGTGCAACTCACTGTGCCGATGCCAGCCAACCTGGCCAGGCTGCGCTTTCCAAAAGCGTTGGATGACAGGTTGCATTACCTTCTCGATCTGCAAAGCAGTCAAGGCAAACTGACTCCCACAGAACGCAAAGAAGCTGAGGGGTTGGAAAGAATGGCGAGCATGCTCACAATTCTGAAGCTCGGTGCTCAGGTGAAGTCTTTGAAATAGCAAACAATGGCCAATCTACGCCGACAAGTAACGGCAAGGGCTAAGAACCGATGCGAGTATTGCGGCTTGTCGCAATCAGGGCAGGCCGCGACCTTTCACCTGGATCACATTACTCCATTGCAGCTGGTGGTGCAACCACACTGGACAACCTCGCTTTGGCTTGTGTCCACTGTTCGCTCAGAAAAGGAGCAAAAGTGTTCGTCAAGGATCCTAAAACGAGCCGCAAAGTCCGCCTGTTCCATCCAAGAGATCAGCAGTGGAACCATCATTTCCGATGGTCCGGCAACAAGCTTTCAGGCATTACTTCCGTTGGCCGGGCTACGATCTCCACCATGGATCTAAACAGCACTGAACATCAAATCATTCGGTCCTTCGAGAGCATCCTCAAAAGGCATCCTCCGCCAGGACATGTCTAACCCCTGATTCAAGAAGACCAGTTCAAGATATCCTTTCAGACATCTCAAACCGGCCAAAGGGGACTTGATGGAGATTAATAAAACCTAACTCTTGTTAGGCAGGTCCACGAGCATCTGGGCGTTGCTTGGGTAACGCTCCATGAGCTGGAGGACGCGCTGAATGGCATCGATGGGTTTGTGACCGGCGAGGCCGCGGCGGAGCATGTGGATCTTATCGAGCTGGAAGGGCTGCAGGAGCAGCTCTTCACGGCGGGTGCCGGACTTGAAGATGTTCACGGCGGGGTAGTAGAACTGCTCGGCGATCTTGCGATCCAGGACAAGTTCCATGTTACCGGTGCCTTTGAATTCCTGGAAGATCATGTCATCCATGCGGCTGCCGGTTTCCACCAGGGCCGTGGCCAGGACGGTGAGGCTGCCTGCCTGACGGGTGTTACGCGCGGCGGCGAACAGACGGCGGGGAATCTCCATGGCTCCCACGCCCATACCACCGCTCATCGTCGCACCGCCTGACTTGGCGTTGTTGAAGGCGCGGGCCAGACGGGTGATGGAATCCATGAGCATGAAGACATGCTCACCGCATTCCACCAGGCGCTTGGCACGCTCCACAGCAAAGGCGGCGATGCGGGTGTGGCTCTTGATGTCCTGGTCGTTGGAGCTGGCGTAGATTTCCGCCTTCGGCAGGATGCGCTTGAATTCGGTGACTTCTTCCGGGCGCTCATCCACCAGCAGGATCATGAGGTGCATGTTCGGGTGGTTGGCGACGACGGCTTCAGCGATGTGCTGGAGGAGGGTCGTCTTACCTGCACGCGGCGGGGCCACGATGAGTCCGCGCTGGCCGCGGCCCACGGGGGTGAACATGTCGATCACGCGGGTAGTCACGCGATCCTTCACTGTCTCAAGCTGGATCTTCTTGTTCGGATTGATGGCCTTCAGTTCTTCGAACAAAGGCAGGTCGCGCATGGCTTCTGGAGCACGTCCATTGACCTCACTGACACTGGTGACTTGCAGACCGCGCTGCCCCTTTTGGGCCACGCCGACGATCTGCATGCCTTCACGAAGGGTGTACTGGCGGATGAAGTCGGCAGAGATGAAGGCATCATTGGGATGCTGGATGTACATGCGGTCCCGCTGGCGCAGGAAGCCGTATCCTTTGGGCGTCATTTCCAGGATGCCATCGGCCACTTCAGGCGGACCCATGGGGATCTCGGCGCGTGCACGCTCCTCATCACCGCCACCGGCCTGGGCATCGTTATGATGCTGATGACGCGGATGCCGCTGGCCACGGCCCTGGCCCTGGCCTTCACTATCCCTGTTGTTAGAGTATCCTTCACCTTCACGGTTGGGCTGACGCTCATTATCGCCCCGTTGGTTAGGCTGGCGATCACCCTCCCTATTGTTAGGCTGGCCACCACCACCCTGCTGGCGGGCGATTTTTTCCTGGCGGAAACGTTCACGGCGTTCCTTCCAGCGTTCAAACTTGGACTTGCGGCGCTCCTGAGGACCTTCCCCTGCAGGTGCTGGGGCTGAATATCCGGGCTGGGGAGCTGCGGCGGGTGCATGCACTGCAGGCTCCGCCATGGCGGGGGTGGAAACAGGCGCTGGAGCCGCAGCCTGGGCTGGAGGAGGCACAATGGCGGCCTCTTCAACGATGGGCGGTGCAGCCACCACAGCAGGGGCAGGAGGAGCAGCCGGTGCAGGTGTGGTGACGGGGGCTACCTCATTCACCACTGGCTTTGCAGATTCTGCCACGCTGGCATCTGCCTGCATCTGAGCCAGCATTTCAGCCGCTTTTTTCAAGACGGCTGATTTACGGACCGGCTTGGCTTTTTTAGCAACAGCCGTTTCTGGAGGCAGAGCTTCCTCAACGATCGGCGCGGGGGGGGGTGCGGCCTGCACAATGACCTCCGCAACCGGGGCGGGAGACTCTTTGACTGCGGCCGTTTTTTTGGCAGCGGTTTTCTTCGCAGCGACCTTGGTGGCCGCCACTTTCTTGGTCACTGCTTTTTTAGCCACCGCTTTCTTGGCGGTAGCCTTTTTGGCAGTCTTGGTGGAGGTCTCGGACAGGTCGAGCAGGAGTTCTTCGCTCATGGTTTTTTTCAAAATAGGTTAGGAAAGTTCATCGGCGATCTCGTCGGCGATTTCGAAGTTCGCGTGCACGGCCTGGGTGTCGTCGTAATCGTCCAGGACGTCGTAGAGCTTGATGATGGCACGGCCCACCTCCACATCGGTGATGGTCACCATGGTGCTAGGCTGGTAGATGAGGTTTTGTGACTTCGTGGTCACGCCTTTCTCACGCAGCGTGCTGGCCACATGGAAGGTCTGTTCAAAGGTGGTGTAAAGGATCCAGTCATCACCGGCATCCTGCACATCATCAGCTCCGGCTTCGAGAGCCAGCTCGGTGATAGCGTCTTCGGTGCGGTTGCCTTTTTCGATGCGGATTTCACCCATGCGGTTAAACATGTAGGCCACGCTGCCAGCATCGGCGAAGCTGCCCTGGTTCTTGTCAAACATCACACGCAGGTCATTGGCGGCGCGGTTGCGGTTGTCCGTGACGATTTCCACCATCAGGGCCACACCGCCGGGGCCGTAGCCTTCATAAGTGATCTCTTCAATGGCCGCGCCGCCCAGTTCACCAGCGCCTTTTTTGATGGCGCGGTCAATGTTGTCATTGGGCACGTTGGCAGCACGGGCCGCCAGGATGGCGGAGCGCAGGCGTGCGTTCAGATCTGGATTGGAGCCGCCGTTCTTGGCGGCGATGGTGAGCTCCTTGGAAAGCTTGCTAAAGACCTTGCCACGCTTCACGTCCACCACGGCCTTGATGTGCTTGACCTTGGACCACTTGTTATGTCCTGCCATGTTGCGATGTCTGGGGTTGGGGGAGAATAGAAGGGTGCTCCGGCGCTTCGCGGGCGGCGGATCCCGTTCGGGATGAATGGTATGGAATTGGGGAAAGAGCGGCCTTGCCGCGGTGTCTGCTCTGAAAACAAGCCGGGGCTTGTCGCAGGAAAGGATTTCGTGAGCCTTGGCCTTTTGAAATCACAGCTCCAATCGCCGGAGCAGTCACCAGTGTTCACCTGGTTGAGAGAACCAGGAACAGGCGGAGTGTGCGGGATACCCTGCATGGATGCAAGGTGTTTTTTTCTTCGATGCCGGATGGAAGAGGCGTGTTATCATCCTTCATGCCTGATCCAACCCAGCCTTCATGCCTTCGTGAACACCATGGTTTTGTCCGCGTCGCTGCTGTCTCCCCTGAATTAAAACTGGGAGATGTCGCCGCGAATGTGGCCATCATCCGCAGTGAGATGCAGCGTCTGGCTGGTGAAGGATGCCGCCTCATCGTCTTTCCTGAGCTATGTCTCACAGGCTATTCCTGTGCAGATCTTTTTTATCAGCGCAGCCTACAGCAGCAGGCTCTGAACGGTGTGAAACAACTGGCGGAGGCGAATGCGGAGCTGGGCTGTTGCATCGTCGTCGGCCTGCCTCTGGCCATTCAGGGCAGGCTTTATAACGTGGCTGCCATCATCGGCGATGGGGAGATCCTTGGTTATGTGCCCAAGACTTTCCTGCCTAATTCAGGGGAATTTTATGAGCGCCGCTGGTTCTCCCCGGCGCAGACACTGACGGATACCCATACCGATGGCGATGGCACACCGGTGGGCACGGACTTGCTTTTTGAGGCGACGGATCTGCCGGGCTTCGTCCTGGGCATCGAGATCTGTGAAGACCTGTGGACCGTGATCCCACCCTCCAGCCATGCGGCCTTGGCCGGTGCGACGCTGCTGGCGAATCCATCCGCCAGCAATGAGGTGCTGGGCAAATTCAACTACCGCCGCCAGCTCATCACCCAGCAGAGCGCCCGCTGCTTGGCCTCGTATATTTATGCCAGCGCCGGTGCGGGGGAATCCAGCACAGATACGGTTTACTCAGGCCATAGCCTCATTGCTGAAAATGGAGTACTGATGGGCGAGACGGAACGCTTTTCTTTTGAAACCCGCGCCGTCATTGCAGATGTGGATCTGCAAAGGCTGGAGCATGAGCGGATGCGCAGCACGGTGTTTCGCGATGCAGCGGCCACGCAGTCTTATTCACGCATCACGTTTAATCTCGGTGAGCAGGAGACCGTGGCCAACAAGGCTTTGCAAAGGACGGTCTCTCCCCTGCCCTTTGTGCCACCAGCCGGTGCAGACCGCCAGGCGGTGTGCGAAGAGATCTTTGCCATCCAGGCCACCGCGCTCGCCCGCAGGCTGCGGCAGACGCATAGCAAGACGGCGGTGCTGGGCCTTTCCGGTGGGCTGGATTCCACCCTGGCGCTGCTGGTGATGATCGAAGCACTAAAGCGTGCTGGCATGCCACGCGATGCGGCACTGACCATCACCATGCCCGGTTTTGGCACCACCAGCCGGACAAAAGGTAATGCTGAAAAACTGGCGGAAGCACTGCACATCCCGCTGCGTACCATTCCCATCGGTGCCGCCGTGGAGCAGCATTTTAAAGACATCTCCCACCCGCCAGGGCTGCATGATGTAACGTATGAAAACTCCCAGGCACGCGAACGCACACAGGTGCTCATGGATGTGGCCAACCAGACGAATGGCATCGTCGTGGGCACGGGCGACTTGTCAGAATCTGCCCTGGGCTGGTGCACCTTCAATGGCGACCACATGTCCATGTATCATGTGAATGCGGGCGTGCCGAAGACCCTGGTGAAATACCTCATCGAATGGTGCGCCACGGAGCTGTATGCGGAGGAGGCCGGTGCTATCCTGCATGACATCATTGATACACCCATTTCACCCGAACTGCTGCCCCTGGCGGCGGACGGCAGCATGGAGCAGAAAACGGAGGATACCGTGGGGCCGTATGAGCTGCATGATTTCTTCCTTTTCCACTTCGTCCGTCATGGCTGCGGGAAGGATAAGATCCTCTTCCTGGCTGAGCAGGCTCTGGGTGAAAAGTATGGCCGTGAGGTGATCGAGAAATGGCTGACCGTATTCCTGCGTCGCTTTGTGCAGAGCCAGTTTAAACGGTCCTCCATGCCCGATGGCCCGAAGGTGGGATCAGTCGCCCTTTCTCCACGTGGTGACTGGCGGATGCCGAGCGATTACAGCGGCAGTGCTTTTTGATCAGCGGTTCCGCCGTCGCAAAGGCGGCATGACTGGGACCGTATGATTCGTGATGATGAAATCCTTTCCCTTACTTTTGCCAGCACTGCTGCTGAGTTGCGTGCCTTTGCTCCATGCGACAGACGGGGCGGTGGACATCGGCTCCCGGCTGGAGCTTTTTGTGGACCGGCTCTTGATTGAAAAGATGACGGGGACTTCCCTGAAACTTCATGAGCCGGTGAAAGCTCCCAGGGCGAAGTCGCCCCTGCCAGTGAATCACATGGTCACCGTCATCAAAGATGGGGAACTCTTTCGCGCCTGGTATCGCAACAGTGATCCCGCCTTTAAAGGCCCCTTTCACAGCGGCCATGCCGGAGAGACCGTGGCCTATGCTGAAAGCAAAGACGGGCACGAATGGACCTTCCCCAAACTGGGCCTGCATGAAATCGCCGGGACGCGGGAGAACAACATCATCCTGGCGAAGATGCCGCCTTTTTTGACGAACTTCATGCCCTTCCTGGATACCCGGCCCGGAGTGGCAGCCGGTGAGCGGTATAAGGCGCTGGCAGGCTATCCGGGAGGCGGGGATAAACGCGGCACGACAGAGCCTGGGCGTGGCCTTTTCGCCTTTGTTTCTCCCGATGGCATCACCTGGACTAAAAAAGCGGAGGCCATCCCGTATAACCCGAAGTGGCGACACGCGTTTGATTCCCCCAACGTCTCCTTTTGGTCCGAGGCGGAGAAACAATACGTCTGTTACTTTCGCACCTGGACCGACCCGGAGCGGCTGCGCAGCATCAGCCGGGCGACTTCGCCAGACTTTATCACCTGGACGGAATCCGTGGAGATGAGGCCTAACCAGCCGGATGAGCATCTCTATACGAGCATGACGCATCCCTACTTCCGTGCACCGCACATCTACATCGCCCTGCCGACGAGATATGTGCCCGGCGTGGGTGAGGCAAAGGACAGTGAGACGACGGCGAATACCACAGACATCCTTTTTATGACCAGCCGCGCAGGCTCGGTGCAATACGACCGTACTTTTAAGGAGGCCTATATCCGCCCAGGTCTAAATCCCGCCCAGTGGATCAACCGGGCGAATTATGTGGCCTGCAATGTCCTCCCCACAGGGCCGCAGGAAATGTCCATCTACCACCGCAGCGGGGACCGGTATGTGCTGCGCACGGATGGCTTAGCCTCCATCCACGCCGGAGCCGAAGAGGGGGAATTCCTGACCCGCCTGCTGATCTTTTCTGGCAAAGAACTGGTCTTAAACAGCAGCGGCAGCGCGGTGGGGCGCATCCAGGTGGAAATTCAGAAGGCCGATGGAGAGCCCTTCCCTGGATTCGCGCTGAAGGATTGCACCCCGGTCGTGGGGGATAAGATCGAGGCGGTGGTCCAGTGGAAGAGCCGGGCGGATGTAAGCTCCCTGGCTGGACAGCCGGTGCGGCTGCGTTTCCGCATGAAAGAAACAGACCTCTATTCCCTGCAATTCCGCCCCTGAAGCCATCGTTAGGTAAAAATCGGGCCACCCCAGGTTATTGAATTTCCGGTTGCCCTATGGAGGGCAGCGGCTTACTTGCGCGCCCGTTTCACATTTCCGCCAGCCATGCTTGAATTTTTCCGCCGCCACCGTGGTGCTTTCCTCATCACCGTCACCGTCGTCATCATCATCAGTTTCTCCGTTTGGGGTGGCTGGAAGGGACGTGAGTCGCCTGAGGGCCAACCGACTGATACCGCCTTCACGGTCTATGGTCGCAATTATACCATCGCCGAAGCCCAGCGCCTGGGCCGCCGGATGCAGATGATCTACAACCTGCAAATGTTTGAGCTGCTGGGCCTTTCCCGTCTGGGTTCCCAGGATGACAAGAACAACAACATCGTCATCAACCAGATCGTCCTGCAAAAAGAAATGGACCGTCTGGGCATCCACCCCAGCGATGCCGAGGCCAAAGAGGCCATGAAGAAAATCCCGACCTTCCAGGAAAACGGCGCTTTCAGCGCTGAGCGTGCCTACAATGTGGAGCAGATGCTGGGAGCCAACGGCTTCAGCAGTGATGACCTGCTGGGAATCGTCAAGCTGAGCATCGGCTACAACAAGCTGCGTGACCTCGTCAGCAAGAGCTATACGGCCAGCCCGCTGGAAGCTGAAAAAGCCTACGCCAGCGAGCACCAGACGCTGAAGGTAAACACCATCGCCTTCAATCTGGAAGACTACAAGAAGACCGCCGAAGTGAAGGACGAAGAAATCCAGAAGTACTACGACGAGCAGAAGGAAACCTACAAGACCGCTGAGAAGCGCTCCATCAGCTACGTTTACTTTGAGCTGCCAAAGGCAGATGAAACGAAGCCTCTGGAAGAGCGCCAGAATGCCGAGAAGGCCGTGGTGGATCGCGTGAACAAATTCAATGACGCCAGCATCCTGCCAGCCGCCAAATTTGATGCCGTCGTCACGGAACTGAAGGAGAAGGCCGTGACAACGGAACTCTTCACCAAAGAAGCCGCGCCTGAAGCCATCAAGGCCGAAACGGACCTTCTGGATTCTATCTTTACCCTCAACCCTGAAGTGCGCCCGATCAGTGATCCTGTGAAGGGTGCCAATGGCTACTATATTTTCACCGTCACCAAGGTGGAAGAGCCGAAGCAGCAGGAACTGGCTGAAGTGAAGGACAAGGTGAAGGAAGTCCTGGTAGGCCAGAAAGCCCAGGAAGCCCTGACCAAGGCCACCAATGAAGCCCGCACGGCCCTGGCCGATGGCCTGAAGGCTGGCAAGAAGATCGCCGACATCGCCAAGGAAAAGAACCTGACTCTTTCCCCTGTGACCGACATCACCGTCGCCGAGCCTGCTCTGGACGTGCCTAACGGCAACCTCATCGCCCGCCAGGCCCAGGACACGCCAGCCGGTGAGCTGACCAAGGCCATCGATACGGAAACCGGCTCCCTGCTGGTGTACGTGAGCAGCAAGGAACTGCGCAAGCGTGACGACAGCGCTGCCCAGCGTGAAAACATGAGCAGCAGCCGCGCCGACCAGGAGCGCACCCGCATTTTCGAGGCGTGGTTCTCCCGCCGTCGTGACGAGTCCAAGCCAAAAATGGAGATCACCCAGGCCTAACCAGCCCAGGCAGGAAGGAACGTGGAACCTCATGAGCGAAACGATCCCCCTGGAAGACCTGTTTGATGAAGCCAACGGTCACCTGGCCGTTGGTGAACTGGAAGAAGCCATTGTCATCTACCGCCAGTGCGTGGCACGTGACCCGCAGTTTTTTGATGGCTGGCAGGCGCTGGGCATGGCGCTGCTGAAAACGGGGGAGGTGAAGGAAGCCATCGGCGCGGGACTGATGGCCACCACCTTGAAGCCAAATGACCTGCTGGCCTGGACCGGCCTGTCCCAGATGTATGTGCGCCACGGCCAAATCGCCGAAGCGGAGGATGCCAAAGGCAAAGCACGCATCCTATCCCTGGGCGGCAAAGTCGTGCGGGAGTAGATGCTTTGGGGTTGCTACCCAGAGGCTATACCAGTTCCCAAAATGTTGGCCAGAAACTCTTCTCGGTAGACGCCTGCCAAAATCCGTAGGGCGGGTGTGTCCGGCGCATTCCACGTGGTTTCGCTCACCATCCACCTCGCCGGATTACCCGCCATTCTTTGAAGCGGCGAGTCTCCCGAACCCTCATCATTTAGACAAAAGCGCACTGGAAGGAAAAGGGTTCCCCCAAAGAAGGCGGGTAATTCCGCGAGTACACGCTTGGTGATGGCAAGCCCCTCCAGCGCGGAACACACCCGCCCTACAGTATGCTCTCGCATTAGCTATGCCCATTTCCCTTTCCCGGCCAGTTGACTCTGGCGGGTCTTTGACTGATAACGACCGGACGCATGAACGAGTTGGAAAGACGCATCCTCGCCGCACAGGGATATGTGGAGCTAGGGCTCCATGAGGAGGCACGTGAGGAACTGGCCCGCCTGCCTGCTGCTGCGGCGGAGCGTGTGGACGTGATCGAGCTGGCGGTCCTGTGCCACATGGGGGACCAACGCTGGGCCGAAGCGCTGGTGCTGACGCAAAAGCTCTGTCTCCTGGAGCCGGACGAGCCAGGCGGCTTCATCCACGCGGCCTACTGCCTGCATGAACTGGGGCATACGACGGAGGCGCTGGACCTGCTGGCTCGCGGCCCGGCCTCCCTGCGGACCAAGCCGGTGTATTATTACAATCTGGGCTGCTACCTGGCCTGCCTGGGTCAGGATGAAAAAGCCCTGCGCCTGCTAAAACAATCCTTTGAAATGGATGGCAGCCTGCGCAGCCATGCCCGCAAAGATCCGGACCTGAACAGGCTGCGATCATCCTTGGAAAAGCCCTGAAATGCATCTCATCACCCCCACGGCCAAAGCTGCCATCACGGAATGGTTCGAAGAAAACTTCCGCACCCGGGGGGAGTTGGGGGCATCCGTCTCCGTCTGGCAGCATGGGGTGGAAGTGCTGTCTCTTTCCCAGGGTTCTTGCGACCGGCAATGCACCCGGCCCTGGGATGCGGAGACCCTGGTGCCCGTCTTTTCATCCACCAAAGCCCCGGCGGCTGTGTGCTGCCTGATGGCGCTGGAGGAGGCTGAACTGCCCCTGGACTGCGCAGTCTCTGAGGTGTGGCCGGAGTTTGTGGGTGGTGGTAAAGGGGCGATGCAATTTGCGCACCTGTTTTCCCATACAGCGGGGCTTTGTGCGCTGGATGAGCGAGTGCCCATCTTTAACTACGAGGCGGTGATCGAGGCGCTGGAGAATCAAACACCGCTGTGGGAACCGGGGACACGCCAGGGCTACCACGCACGCACGTTTGGCTTTTTGATGGATGAAATCGTCCGCCGCATCACCGGGGTGGATTCGCTGGGGGAATACTTCCGCGAATGTTTCGGCAGCCCGATGGGGCTGGATTTTTGGATCGGCCTGCCCAGTGCGCAGTGGGATCGTGTGTCCCCGGTGTATCCCGGAAAGATCAGCATCGCCAACAGTGACCAACCTTTCCTGAAGGCGTACAATACGGCGGGCAGCCTGACGCAGCGCACCTTTAGCAGCCCGTTTGGCCTGACTGCCGTGAGTGAATACAATAACTCGGGCCTGTGGGCACCGGGCTTTGCCAGCATGGGCGGTGTGGGCAGCGCACGCGGGCTGGGCAAATTTTACGCCATGCTGGCCAATGGCGGCCAGTGGAACGGCAACAGTCTGGTTTCGGAATCCATCATCCGGCAGTTGAGCCACACGCTGTCCCAGGAGGATGACAGCGTGCTGCTTTCCCCCATCGCCTTTGCCGCCGGGGTGATGCAGGACCCTTTGAATCCAGATCCAGAATCTGACGGTGGCAAACTACGCCAGCATTATGGCCGCAGCCTGACGGCCTTCGGTCATCCGGGTGCCGGGGGCAGCCTGTCCATGGCGGACCCGGAAAACGGCATCGCCCTTTCTTATGCGATGAACCAGATGGAAGTGGGTGCCCTGCCCGGAGCAAAGGCCCTGGGCATGGTGGAAAGACTCTACTGGTGATGAGATCGGGAGCTGGGAAAAGATCCGCAGCCCCCGATTACACACTTTTAGTTATCCAACTGGTAGCGCTTGCGCTTGCGGTAAAGCGTGGCGGCATCAATGCCGAGGACTTCAGCCGCTTCCTGGAGGGAATCCGTGGCAGTCATGATGCGGCGGATGTGCTCACACTCGAGTTTTTCGATGCTGACGCGCTGGCCCACTTCTGCCCCATGGTCATGACCATTGAGGGAACTGCTGGCGCTGGCTTCCGGCAGATCACGCGGGGTGATTTCCTCCCCTTCCGCCAGGATGACAGCACGCTCGATGGCGTTGCGCAGCTCGCGAATGTTCCCCGGCCAGGAGTGGGCGCGCACAGCGGCCATGGCGGCCGGGCTGAAGCGGCGCACCTTGCGGCGGAACTGGTCCGCGAAGAACTTGAGGAAGTTTTCCGCGCAAGCCACGAGATCCTCCGGCCGGTCGCGCAGGGGCGGCATGGTGGCGGAGATGACGTTAAGGCGATAAAATAAATCTTCACGGAAGCGGCCTTCGCTCGCCCACTGCTTGAGGTCGCGGTTGGTGGCGGCGATGACGCGCACGTTCGCCTTGCGCGGGGTGGTTTCCCCCAGTCGCTCATATTCGCGCTCCTGCAGCAGACGCAGCAGCTTGGGCTGGATCTCGATGGGCAGTTCGCCGATTTCATCCAGGAAAAGGGTGCCACCTTCTGCCGCTTTTACCTTCCCCCAAGTATCCCGCATGGCACCGGTGAAGGAGCCTTTGACATGACCGAAGAGATCGCTTTCCAGCAGCTCGCGAGAGAGGCTGGGGCAACTCACGGTGACGAATGGCTTATCCCGGAAGGGGCTCTGCTCATGGATCGCGCGGGCGATCATGCTCTTGCCTGTACCGCTTTCCCCCAGGATGAGGATGGAGGCCTGGGTATCCGCTGCGCGGAAGAGCTGGTCCATCTGGCGTTGGAGAACAGGGTTTTTGGAGGCGACCTGTGCCGGGGGTGCCTGGGTGCGGACCTCGGTGGTGAGTTCCTCCACTTTACGCTCCAAGGTGCGCAGGGTGGCGATGCGCTTCAGGGCCTGCCGAAGCTGGTCTGGACTGAAGGGTTTTTCCAAAAAGTCCACCGCACCGAGGCGGGTGGCCTCCACGGCGTTTGGGATAGTGGCATTGGCGGTGAAAATCACCACGTGCACACTCGGATGCTCCTTGCGAATGGTCTCCAGGATCTGGAGGCCGCTTTCCTCGCCCAGGTAAAGGTCGAGCAAAACGAGGTCGAAAGAGGATTCTTTGAGACTTTTCAGAGCGACAGTGCCGTTCTCTGCAGTCTCGACATAATGACCAGCAGCATCCAGGGCCAGGCTGGTAGCCCGGCGGATGCTGGCTTCATCATCAACAATGAGAATGTCCATAATAGGTTGGGGGGTTAAAGTTGGGTTGATTTAAAATTAGGGGTCAGTTCCGGTACCAAGAGGCAGCCTGAGGCTGGCAATGGCACCTTGGCGGTTAGGCCGGTTTTCGATGGTGAGTTCAGCCCCCATACGGGCTGCCCCACGCTTGGCGATGGCCAGCCCGAGACCGGTGGAGGATTCTCCCCCGGTGGGCCGGGCACTGAGCCGGGTATAGTCTTGAAAGATGCGGGCGAGGTCGCTTTCCGTAAAGCCAGGGCCTTCATCTTCGATATCAATGCACAGGTGCTTGTCCTGAAGATGGATGCGGGAAATGATCTGGCTGCCTAATGGCGAAAATTTCACAGCATTGCTCATCAAGTTGTCCACGATCTGTCGTACAGTGAATAAATCCCCACTGGCGAGCAAAGGTGTCTCAGGAAGTCTGACGGAAAGGGTGGTATTTTTACGCTTCGCCGTGGGATACCAGGCGCTGAGCATTTCCTTGATGTGAACGGTGGTGATATGTACCGTGTTCATGCGCTCCCGTTCCGTCTCCTGGGCCCGGTTATTGAGGAAGCGGTCGATGAACTTCAGCATCTGGTCACAGGTGGTGACGATGTGGCTGGTGAGGTCACTGGCGGTGCTGTATTTTTCAGGAGGCAGCTCCATCAATGTCTGGGCGCTGAAGCGGATGGCTCCGAGGGGATTCTTCAAATCATGAGCCACCATGCTGACGATGTTTTCCCTTTCACGGAGGATGCGGGCGGTGGTTTCACGGGCACGTTGCAGATCCACCTGAGTGCGCACACGCGCTAGCAGTTCCGCTTTGTTAAAAGGCTTGGTGATGTAGTCCACGCCACCCGCTTCCAGACCGCGCACAATGGTTTCGGAATCATTGGCGGCGGATACAAAAATCACTGGCAGGCCGGCGGTATCCGGATGCTCCCGCAGCCGTTTGCAAACCGCGAAGCCATCGAGATCCGGCATGACGACATCCAGCAGCACTAGGTCTGGCAGGCGTGCAGCGATGCGCTGCAGAGCCTGGGCACCACTGGTGGCTGGGATGACCTCATACCCCTCACGGGTGAGCACGGTGCCGACGACCTGGATGTTTTGCATCTGGTCATCTACCACCAGAACGACGCCTCGTGCGGTGCTGGGACAAAGGGGTGGCTGGGGTTCTTCAGTCATGAGGGTTGTTTGTGGGTTCCGGTGATGCGGCGGGAAAATGCGGGGAAGTCGCGGAGCAAGCGCTCCACCTGGTCCACTTCGAAGGCCTCCGCCGCGCTATAAAGAGCGGCTGCGTAGCGGGCCAGCGGAGGGCAATCATGGCGCGCGGCCTCCTGGTGCAGATGGTGGCCAAAACTGGCGATTTCCAGCATGGGAAAGGTATCCAGAAAGCGGGAGACATCCCCGTCTTCCAGCACTTGCAGACGAGCAGCCAGTCCGGGCCAGGAAGCGGTGGTGGTGGAGTCAAAAGATTCCATGACACTTAGCGGGAGATCAGAGGGGATTTGGTTCTCCGGATGGGGAGTGGTAAAGCGCATGGTCACGTGACCGAGGACAGACTCCAGTTCACGGAAAAGCTGGTTCTGGTGGAATGGCTTGCGCAGATAACCATCGAACATTTCCCGCAAGCGCGCGGATTCCTCCGGCATGGAGGAGGCGGTTTGCGCAATGACCGGGATGCTGGAGGTGCGGTCATCCTCACGGAGTATCTGCCGCGCCCATTTTCCATCCATGCGCGGCATGCGGATATCCATCAGGATCACATCCGGCTTGGCCGTGCGCGCCAGGTCCAGCGCCTCCATACCATCCTGGGCAAAGAGCACCTCATGATGTGTATCATGCAGGTAACCACCGATGAGTTCACGATTCGTCGCATTATCATCCACGACCAGGATAGTGGCCGGACGCAGGCGATTGAAATCTGCGGAATGGTCACTCGGCGGGTCATTGGTCTCAATGCTGAGCGGTAGCCCAGGCAGGAGCAGTAAGAAGGTGCTGCCAACGCCGGGCTCACTCGTCACCGTGATGTCTCCATCCATGAGATCCACCAACCGGCGGGTAATGCTAAGACCCAGGCCAGTGCCCTGAGCACCGCTGCGGCTTTGACTGCTGATTTGCTCAAAGGCTGAAAAGATGCGCTCACGATCTTCCGCAGCGATGCCCACCCCGGTATCGCTGACCTGAATCTGAAGATCGCAGTGACCTCCAGGCTTCGGTTCATTCAGACTGCTGACATGGATTTTGACCTTGCCCTTATGAGTGAATTTGACGGCATTACTGGTTAGGTTAAGCAGGATCTGGCGCAGCCGCAGGGAGTCCACCTCCAGCATTTTGGGCACGCGTTTGTCGATCTTGGTCTCCAGCATTAGCCCCTTATCCTCAGCCAGCTTTTTGACCACGATGGCCACGCCTTCGACGATCTCATGCACATTGGCCGGTTCAGGCCGGAGTGACAGCTTGCCAGCCTCAATGCGGGAAATGTCCAGGATGTCATTGATGAGATCCAGCAAGGAGCGGCCACTGCTCTGGATGGCGCGAAGGTATCCTCGGGCGCGTTCCTCATGCACCATGCCGGTAAGCAAGTCGGCAAAACCGATGATGGCATTCATCGGTGTGCGGATTTCATGGCTCATGTTAGCCAGGAAGCGGGATTTTTGGACGTCCGCCTCAATGGCGCGTTCCTTTTCAGATTCCAGTTCAGCCGTGCGTAAAGCGGTCTGATAGCTGCGCTGCAGCATGACAAAACTAACCACTCCGGTGATGACCGCCAAAATACTGCCGCCAATGCCCGTGACTGTCATGGTCTGAAGTACGTCGTGAAGTTTTTTCTCGCGGCCCGTGTGCAGCTTGCGCTCGATTTCGATGCCCAAGTCCAATTTCTGGAGCAACTGCCCGGTAATCACATAATCCTGGGCTATGATCTGCCGCAGAGGCAGATCCGCATCGCTGGCAGCAGCAGTATCCGCCAGCTTTTGCAGGGACTCCACCCGCTGGGTGATCAGGGTTTGAAGTTCCGGCAAGAGCTTTTGCTGACTGGGATTGTCCACCGTCAACGCATCCAGGCTTTTCATCAGCGCCTCGATTTGTACAGGCACTTTTTTAAGCGGCTCCAAAAGGGCGGCTTCACGGGTCATCGCATAACCGCGCGTAGAGGATTCAGCCTCAGTCAGCACGGAGCGCAGTTTGAGGAATTCACCAATCACCTGATCCGTATGCGTCACCAGCTCACTGCCTTCCTCTGCTAGCCTGCCACTGCGGACCACTGTGGCCATCACCAAGAGCAGTAGCAGTGTGGTAAAGATCAGAAAAAGTCCATGCCAGGTGCGTAACATAAAGTGGGGGGATTCTGAAAAGCGCCTTATTGATACTCGGCGGCCCCCGTCAGAGTGGATCAATAGAATCCACCTGACAGAGGGCTCACAAGAGGAGGGTTACCCTCCTAGTTTTCCAGAGCGTCTTTCACGTCTTCCTTAGCATCCTTGGCCGCATCTTCGATTTCCTCGACGGCATCACGAGCCTTTTCGTTAGGCCGACGGTCCAGGCCATCGTTGATTTTATCCTCGACCTTTTCACCGACGGTGTCGGGCTTGTCGATGATCACAGTCCGCTCCTTGCAGCTCACAAGGGTGAGGCTAAGACCGGCAAGCAGAGTAAGCATGGCGGCGAAGGCCGTCTGGATTTGTTTTTGGGTAGTGTTCATGGTGGTTAGCGGTTGGTTTAAAAGTTAGTTCATCAGAGCCAGGACTCCCGTCAGCACGAGGTAGATGCCCACCACGTAGTTAAGCAGGGCTGGAAAAACGAGAACGCAGACACCTGCGATGATGGACATGATGGGAGTCAGATGTGGGCTCATAAAAAAGGAAGGAATGTTGGGAGGAGAGGACTGAGGATGAATTAATTACCCGACTGCACTTTCGCAGCCTGGGTCTCAATGGTGTTGCCGACCTTCTGCACATCGCGGCCTAAACCGCGGGTGGTATTGCAACTGCTGAGGAACGAGAGCGTGAGAACGAACATGCCAAATGCAAAGATGAAGTACCCCAGTTTCCTGGCCGTGGTTTCTTCACGGGTTGCCTCATTCAGGGAATCAGATGTGTCATTGATGTTCATGGGTGTGGATGTTTGGTTTTTGCAAACGACACTAGTCCCTAGTGCACAGGGCTTGCCAATTGCCCTAACCACTGCACAAAACACTGATGATCAACAGTTTACGAAACAGTGAATTTTGACCGAGCGATCTTTTTCGAGCTTTTTGCACACTGCAAATGACATTCGTTCATGCTAAATGCAATATGCATTCACTCATCAAAATTGGCCTCAAAACTCTTGTCTGTACACAAAAACACTCTCCACCCTGGTAAGGGGGAGAGTGGATCTGGATGGCATCTCTTGACGCGCTATACCCCACGCACGACTCGCTCAATGAAGAACAGTTTTTTGAGGACTGCGCCACCACTGGCAAAGGGGTAGGCATCAGGCTGGCCCATGCTGCGGGTCAGTTCATTGACGAGTGTGGTCAAAGCCACCCAATGACTGATCCGCTCGCAAAAAGCCTGGTGTTCCGCCTCCGGCTTTTGCCCAGGTTCACAGAGCAGGGCAGGATCGATCTTTGGGCGGACAATGTTCGTGCGGCACTGGGCCGCCTCCGCCGTCTCTAAAGTATCATGCATATGCAGCCAGTGAGCCCATGTTTCAGCCCAGTCCTCCCACGGATGGGAGGAGGCATACGCACTGATGTGATTTTGATCCCAGCCCAGAGGCGGGCCTTCTGTATAATTGCGTTGCAGGGCTGTGGCATAGTCAGCCGTTTCATCGCCAAACAAAGCCCGGTATTCATCCAGGTGATGTGTCCCTTTGATCAAGACTTCCCAATAGAAATGGCCGGACTCATGGCGAAAATGCCCCAGCAGGGAACGATAAGGCTCACGTAACTCCAGGCGTGTTTTTTCGCGATGGTCATCATCCGCCTCCTGCACATTGAGGGTGACAACGCCGTTCTCATGCCCCGTCAGCACCTGCTGCCCAGGCAGATTTTGCAGGAAGTCAAAGACCAGCGGCAGGGTCGTCTGGAGCTTCGCTCCAGGTCCCCACAGTCCAAGATCCAGAAGAGTAAAAAGCAGCCTTCGTTTCGCTGTCTCCAGCCTGTTCCAGCGTTCCGGATTTCCTGGCAGTGACAGGTCAGGAATGACCCGCGTGGTCATGCAGCCAGGGCACAGTGTTTCGGGTGCAGCGTCGGCAGGGATCAGCCAGTTGCAGCCGCAGACGTGCAAATTTGCACAGAAGCGGTAGCGCGGTGGTTCGGGCACTTTAGGCGTGCGACGGAAGAGGCCACGCTTCTTGGGAGTTTCCGCCTGAGCCAATTGCAAGACACCGTCTTCACCCGTCATATCCAGCTCCCGCATTTCTTTGGAGAAAGGATCGAAACCGACGGCTCTGCCGCAAGAGATGCAGACGCTGTTATTGAAAAAGACGGGCTGACCGCAGATGCAAAGATAAGTCCTCATGGAACAGTGGGTGGGGGTAAAGAATAGATCGTTTTTTGTTTCGCTGAATAGCTTAGTGAGCAATTGAAAAATCGGCCAGCAGTCCGGTTCAGGATGCCTTTGGGGAAGATTCCTGCACATGCAGGGCATCCTCCAGCCGCTCGCGTGCAGCCTCCGCCGTAGTTACCACCCAGGTGGCACCGGTATCCACACTGCGCTCAGCCTGGGCTGCGCCCCAGCGGGCCAGCAGGATTTTGAGTTCTGGAAAGCGATGACGAAGCCGCTTGCACAGGAGCTGTGCCGTGCTGCTGACACCGGGTGGCATGGCGCTGATGCAGACAACTTCTGGCTTCAGCTCATTCACCTGCGCGATGACTTCAGAGACCAAGGCCGACTGGGGTATTGACTCCCACTGCACCTGCCCCGGGGCGACGTTGCGGGCCAACCAACGGAGCGCGATGGCATCGGCCGAGGCATCCAGGCTGCGGCACAGCACCAAGTGCCCACCGGCAGCCGGCGGCGGAGGGGATTCCTCCAAAGCATCCCCAGAAAGGCTGCTCAGAGTCTCCAAAATCTCACTGACCTCTTCTTTACTGAGCTTCCCTGCCAGCATTTCCCGGCGGGCATGCACGGCCGCAGGCAGCAGCAACAGGTCGATGGTTTTCTCCTGGCCGATGTCCCTCACCATTTCACGATGAAGCTGTTCCGCCTCTTCGATATCTCCCACCAGCAGCCGCTGATAAACCAGCAGCGCAGGTTGGACTTCAGATTTCTCTCCCATGAGGATCTCGATGTGGCGCAATTCCGGTATGTATTTGGAAAACACCACCAGACAAACGGTGAGGGGTGTCGCCAGCAGCAGACCCACCGGCCCCCAGATCCAGGTCCAAAAGACGATGGCTACCAGCAGCGATAGGTCCGAAACCCCTGCGCTCTGTCCATACAGCAGCGGCTCCAAGATCATGTTCGTCAGCAGTTCCAGACTGGTAATGAGAGTGAGCACCATCAATGGCTGAGTCCATCCATCAAAAACGGCCAAGCTCAAAGCCAGCGGCAGGATGGCTGCGATCCAGGGACCAATGTAGGGCACAAAACGAAACAATGCAGCCAAGGCCCCCCACAGAATCATATAAGGCAGGCCAATGGCCCAAAAACCCAATGCCAGCAGCAATCCATAAACACTGTTGATCAGAGTCTGCATCAGCAGATACCGGCTCACGCGGGATGCGGCTTCATCCAGTGCCCGCGTTGTCGTGGTCAGACGGCTATAACCGACGAGTTGGATCACCCGGTTGCGCACATCATTCTGCCGTAAAAGCATGAAGATGACGAAGACAATCACAATGGCCGCCATGCCCAGACTGTCAGCCAGGTAGCTCACTACCGTCATGGCGCTTTCCTGGAGCTGGTTGGTGGATTTTTCGATGAATACAGGCGCCTCATCTTTGGGCGCACCGAAGAGCTCCTCTTCAGGGGTCTTCGGGGCATTGGAGATCTCCTGCACGAGGCTTTGTAGCTTCTCCAGCACACCTCCTTCCCCGACCTGCCGCAGGCTCACCATCCGCTGGTGCATGGTCGTCCGGTAGCCAGGCAGATCCTTGGCCAGTTCATGCAACTGCACCCCGAGACCCCAGACCAGGGAACCCAGTACAGAAAAGGACAGTAGCGTCACCAGAATGACAGCCACCGTCCTCGGAAAGTGCAGCTTATGATTGAAAAAAGAGACGACCGGTTTCAGCAAAAAGGCAAACAGAGCTGCCAGTGCCAAAGGGATAAAAAACTCCCTGCCCGACCACAACATCGCCACGGTGAGCATCACCGTGGCGAGCCGGATGAGCGGAGCCAACTGAAGTTGGAGGGCTTCCATGAATGGGTTCCGCTATTCCTTTGGTTGGTTGGGGGGAATGGGTTAGTCGCAATTAACGGCGGCTGGTGCTAGCCAGCAGACCGAACAACAGACCGATACCGATGGCAACGCCCAGGAATTCATATGGGCGCTTATGCACCATGGTATCCAGGTTCGAAGCCTTCTGACGAAGCTGACGCTCGATCTCGTGACTGGCTTCACCAGCGTAGTCGGCGATGCCTGCCAGGCGTTCTTTGACGTGACCGGTATAACCGTTTGTTTCTTTTCCGATGCTCTCAAGGATGCCCTTGGCTTCTTCGGAGATATTGCGCAGGCTGTGATGGATGCGCTCGGAATTGCTCAGCGGTTTGCGTTTGAAAAGTAAGCTCATGACGTGAACAGTTTAGAGTTTGATTGAGGGATGAAAATAAGCCTTACAGAGGCTTGCGGCCCTGGATAACGCGAAGGAGGATCACCACGATGGCCACAACGAGCAGGATGTGGATGAATCCGCTAAGCGTGTAGCTAGTCACAAGACCAAGCAGCCAGAGGATAAGAAGGACGACAGCGACAGTGTAAAGCATATGGGTAGTAGTTTAAGGGTGGGATTGAGTGTGAAAGGAAAGCGAATTAGCGGCGCAGGAAGAGACCGAAGAACATCCCGCCCAAGGCAGCATAGCCCAGAGCGCGCATCGGATTTTGAACCGTGTATTCACGCAACTGGCCCAGGTTCTGATTGGCATCTTCCTTCACCTTCTGGGTGTAGGTGTCGATGCGGACGCGGGCTTCTTGACGAAGGTCATTGAGATCATGCTTCACGGCATCGCCGAGGGCGCGGAAGTCATTGGCAGTCTCGTGGAGGACCTCATTGGTGCGGGGTGCAGTAGTCATAATGGTAATAGGAGCGTGTTTAGTTTTTGAGGTAGAAGCTCGCCGCGAACGTGGTCAGGGCGATAGCAGCCACCGCCCAAGTCAGGACCGTCGCGCTACCCGCTGACCCGCTCACCGCTGCGAATAACGCAACAAGAGCAATGGCCACCGATGCAACGCGAAGTTGCGAGTAGCCGGAGTTGGGGTTTGTGTTGATCATAACAGAGCCGGGGTTATGAGCCTTCTTATCGCACAGGGGGTGCCAAGCCGAAGTCGCCTGATTTAATTCGCTCATCATCAACGGATTACAATTTTTGTTAGGTCTCACCCCAAATGCAATCTGGGTTAGTTTCGTGCAAACGACCCGAGGATTTATTGCGATTTGCAATTGTGCTTGTTGGATTTTTGTTCCCTCTCAGGATGGAGCCAAAAACCGCGTTCAAAGCATTTATCTAGCCTTTTGCAATGTGAGGGCTAGCATCGGCGCCCAGTATGGCTACCGCCCAAAAATCCCCACTCGACCGCGCCCGCAGCAAGGCTTTCATGCGTCTGCTGCCCGTACTTTTCATCAGCTACATGATCGCCTACGTGGACCGGGTGAACGTGGCCGTGGCCAAGCTGACGATGATGAAGGACATGCCGGACTTTACGGATGCGGTCATCGGCTTTGGCAGCAGTCTGTTTTTCATTGGCTACTTCCTTCTGGAAATTCCGGGGTCATTGATGGTGGAAAAGTGGAGCGCGCGGAAATGGATCTGCCGCATCATGGTGAGCTGGGGTTTCATGGCTGGCCTTACCGCCTTTGTCCGCACCCCGGTGGAATTTTACACCGTGCGCTTTCTCCTGGGCCTGGCCGAAGCCGGGTTCTTCCCCGGCGTCATCATTTATCTCACCCATTGGTTTACCTCCCGGGACAGAGCCAAGGCTCTCTCTTACTTTCTAGTGGCGACCCCCTTCGCCCAGATGCTGAGCCCGATTTCCAACTGGCTTCTGAAAATCGGCACGACAGAGGTGTTGAAAACAGGTGAAACCATTGTCCATCCTAAGTTCATGGGCCTGGTGGGCTGGCAGTGGGTTTACATTGCCTGGGCCATTCCTGCCATTGTGCTGGGCATCGGTGTGCTATGGCTGCTGACCGATAAACCCCGGCAGGCCACCTGGCTGACCCAGGAAGAAAAGGATGCCCTGGAAGCTGAACTGGAGCGCGAACGCCAGATCAAGACACGGGGCAAGCGGATGACCCTGCTGGAGGCCTTCCGCCACCCAAAGGTGCTGCTGCTCTGTGCAGCTTATTTTTGCATCACGACCTGCAGCCATAGCATGGAACTCTTCATGCCCAGCGTGATCCATGACTGGTATGCCGTCAGCCGTGACCAGTTCATCTGGTTGATCGTCCTACCGCCAATGCTGGCGCTGTGTGGGCAGCTTTTCGGAGGCTGGAGCTCGGATCATTTCCAGGAACGCAGGCTGCATGCCTGCATACCGCTGGTCATTGGTGGCATCGCCATGCTTTGTGCCCCGGCCACCTTCGGCAATCTGTTTCTGACCATGGTCTGCCTCATGGTGACCTTCGCCGGATTTAAGACATACATGCCTGCCTTCTGGTCCCTGCCTAGCCTATTCCTGGCAGAGGCAGCGGCCGCTGGCAGTATCGGCCTGATCAACTCCGTAGGCAATCTGGGCGGAGCTTTCGGACCCTTTATCATGGGCAAGATCCGCACGGTCACGGGCTCCTATCAGAGCGGCTTTATCTTCCTGGGCTCGTCCATGCTCCTAGCCTCCATCATCGTGTATTTCCTGGGCTTGGGTGCCCGGACCCCCAAGGAATCTAGAAAGGTCTGATCCCAAGGCTCAAGTTCTGGCCAGCAAAAAGGGGCCACCCATGTGCTGGGGGCCCCCGTTCTAAAATCAGGCGGCATCTTGGCCACCCGTATCATCATTCACCCAGGAGTTCTTTGATCTTCGGCTCGATGGCCTCAGCCCACATGTCATAACCTTTTTCGGAGAGGTGCAGGAGGTCAGGCATGATCTCGCGGGTGAGGGTGCCATCGGGCTGGAGAAACGTTTTGCCGATGTCCTGGTAGAACACTGTTTTTCCATCAGCCAGGGTGGCGATGATGGCATTGGTCTTCTCATTCTGCTGGCGCATCGCATCAGCCGGGGTTTCACCGCGCGGGAAGATGCCCAGCACCAGGATCTTGGCTGCGGGAGCTTTGGCCTTCAGCTTTTCAAGGATCAATTTCACGCCTTCCGCAGTCTGCTCAGCGGAGCTTTCGTAAATGGCACCATTGAGTTCCTTTTGCGGACGGCCGACATGGCCGGTGTTATTGGTGCCGATCATGAGCACGATGAGCTTGGGCTTCAGGCCGTCAAAGTTGCCATTGTCCAGACGCCACAGCACGTGCTCTGTGCGGTCCCCACCGATGCCGAAATTGGCAGCGTTGCGCTTGGCATAAAATTTCTCCCAGGTGGCTTTGCCCTTCCCTTCCCAGCCTTGGGTGATGGAGTCCCCCAGGAAGACCAGAGTCGCCTCTCCCTTCTTGGAAATCTCATTGAAACTTTCATGACGCTTCACCCAGCCGCCTTCACGCGGGACAGGGTTGGTAGCGAGGTTAGTGTCTGCGGCGAAGACGCCGGAAACAAGGAGGGCAGAGGCAAGCAGGATGTTTTTCATGGTTGGAAAGGGAGATTAAAAACGTGAGTGCAGGGGCATTACAATCATTTCTTCTCCAATGCATTGCGAGCCATCACCGGATCATCCGTGGTGATGCCATCCACGCCCAGCTCTGCCAGGCGCTTCACATCCCCGGGCCGGTTCACGGTCCACACGTGCAGTTCCAGCCCCGCATCCTTGATCTGCTTCACCATGGCTTCACTCCACTTCCATTTCAGACCCAGGTCCAGGCCATCTAGACCATCCGCTTTGGTGTCAGCGATCAGTTTTGTGAGGTCCACTGGCTTCTTGTTTTCCTTCTCGGAAGAAAGGCGGTAAACCTTGATCCAGGGCAGCGCCTTTTTGCACTCCTGCGCCACCGTACGGTTAAAGGCGATGATGCAGAGCTGGTGCCCGCGCAGCCTCCATTTGGACAGTTTTTTTGCCAGCACAGGCACCACTTCCGGCCCGCTTTTCACCTCCAGCAAAAAGCGTTTTGTGCCCAGGGGCATGCTGGCCAGGCTCTCCTCCAAACTGGGGATTTTTTCGCCTTTGAAGATCGCCTTTTTCCATGAGCCAGCATCCAGGGCCTGCAGCTCCGCCAGGCTACTGTTTGCCACCAGCATGGGCACCTTGGTGGTGCGTTTGGCATCTTCATCATGCAGCACGGCGATCTCCCCATCCTTCGTCAAAAGCAGGTCCAGCTCACACGCATCCGCGCCCTGCTCCCAGGCCAGTTTGAAAGCGGCCACCGTATTCTCCGGCGCACGCGATGAAAACCCACGATGGGCCACAATTTCAACAGCAGAGAGACTGGCGGACAAGGATAGCACAACGAGAAGGGGCAAAAATTTCATGTGAAGCTTAGACAACGCCGATGATGAGCCGTTGCTTTCCCAGGAATGGGACTCAACTTTCACTCCCTATCCCCATGACTCTCGCCGATCTCATCCCCACCCTGCAATTCTCCATCGGCCCGGTCATCCTCATTTCAGGCATCGGCCTGCTGCTGCTGAGCATGACCAACCGCTATGGCCGGGTGATCGACCGCACGCGTCATCTGGCCAATGATCTGCGCACCGCCGGAGATGACCGGCCCAAGCTGCTGCAGGAGCTGACCATCCTGGCACGCCGCGCCCGCATCATCCGCGCAGCCATTGCCCTTTCCGCCGTCAGCGTTCTGCTGGTGGCCCTCCTCATCATCGGTTTATTCCTGGGGTCACTGCTGTCACTGAATGTCGCAGCCATCATCGTCATCCTATTTGTACTGTGCCTGCTCAGCCTCATCGGCTCCCTGCTGCTCTTCATCTTTGACATCAATCTATCCCTCAAAGCCCTGTGGCTGGAGATGCCTGCGGAGGTGGCTCATCGCTGATCCGGTGGACGCTTGCGCATGAGGTCAGCACAGAAGATCCCAATTGCACTCCAGATGAAAGCGAAGGCTACCAGAGACATCGGGCTCAGAGCCTCCCCATACGCCAGCACCCCCAGCAGAAATTGCCCGGTGGGAGCCAGGAACTGAAGCAGGCCTAACAAACTGAATGGCAGCTTCCGTGCCGCATGGGCAAAGCCCAGCAAGGGCACCGTGGTCACCACGCCCAGCCCCAGGACCAGGGCCAGATCTTTGGGGCTGCCATCGCCAAAGACAGGTCCGCCTTGCAGCCCCTGCCAGATCAAAAATCCACCCGCCAGCGGCAGCGCCACCAAGGACTCTGTGGCCAGCCCGGACAGCGGCCCCTGTACTGACTTCCGCCGCACCAGCCCATAAAACCCAAAGGTCAGCGCCAGCACCAGCGCGATCCAGGGCGGACGCCCGACGGCCAGCATTTGCAAGAGCACGCCACACGTGGCCAGTGCGATGCTCACCTTCTGCCAGCGCGTCAGTTTTTCCCCCAGCAGCACATAGCCGATCAGGACATTCAGCAGCGGATTCAAAAAGTAACCCAGACTGCATTCCACCAAGTGCCCATGCAGAGCCGACCACACAAAAGTGCCCCAATTGACCCCCAGCAGCACCGCCGCCAGGGCATGCGTGCGCAGCACATCACCCCGCCGCAGATCCCGCACCCAAGTGGCCAGCTCACCCCGCAGCAGCAGCAGCGGAAGGGTCAATGCAATCGTCCAGACCACCCGCTGCGCCACCGCAATATCCGCCCCCACATGGCCGATCCATTTCCAATACACCGGCAGAACACCCCACAGACCAAAAGCCATGACCGCGCTCAAGATGGCGGAGGCAGGGGGTCGGGTCATAAGGGGCTCTATAAAGCACATGATTTCCGGCGCTCCAACTGACGAATGATACCGCCTGCATTTGCCTTTCATCCTACTTGATCTTGTATGATGGGAACTCGTATTTCTTTCCCATGCCTCAGCCAGCACGCCGCCTTGAAGTCTTCACAGAATCCGTCATCCGGGAGATGACACGGCAATCGAACCGCCATGGTTCCATCAATCTGGCGCAGGGGTTTCCGGACTTTGATCCGCCGCAGGAACTGATTGAAGCGCTGGCGGTGGCCATCCGTGGACCTCATCATCAATACGCAGTCACTTGGGGTGCGCCGCGTTTTCGCCAGGCACTCGCCCGCAAGCATTCCCGCACCACCGGACTGGACCTGGATCCTGACCGGCATCTGGTGGTGACCTGCGGCAGCACGGAGGCAATGATGGTGGCCATGATGACCGCCTGTGATCCGGGGGACAAGGTCATCGTCTTCTCCCCCTTTTACGAAAACTATGCGGCCGATGCCATCCTTTCCGGAGCCATCCCGGTGCACATCACCCTGCACGCGCCTAACTTTGAGTTTGATCGCGATGAGCTGCGCAAGGCGTTTGAGGATGGAGCCAAGGCCATCGTCATTTGCAATCCCTCCAACCCCTGCGGCAAGGTCTTCACCCGTGGCGAGCTGCTTTTCATCGCCGAGCTGGCCGATGAATTCGATGCCTTCGTGCTGATGGATGAGGTGTATGAGCACATCGTCTATGCACCGCATGAGCACACTTACTTCGCCACCCTGCCGAAGATGTGGGAACGCACCCTGAGCTGTGGATCGCTTTCCAAAACTTACTCCATCACCGGCTGGCGTCTGGGCCATGTCATCGCTCCGGAAAATCTCATCTCACGGGCGAAAAAGGTGCATGATTTCCTCACCGTCGGGGCGGCTGCGCCGTTGCAAGAGGCAGCCGTCACCGCACTGGATTTCCCAGACAGCTACTACACTGAATTACAACAGGACTACGATGCCAAGCGTGATGTTTTCCTCCCTTACCTGCACCAGACCGGCCTGCCGTTCACAGAGCCGCAGGGAGCCTATTACACGCTGTTGGACATCAGTTCGTTAGGCTTCGCCACAGATACGGAAGCTGCCGCTTGGATGACGCAGGAGGTGGGTGTCACAGGCGTGCCGGGCTCCAGCTTTTATCGGGAGCCAGAGCACCGTTTCATCCGTTTCCACTTCGCCAAAAAAGAGGCCACCCTGCATGCGGCTGGAGAAAAACTGGTGGCAGGCCTGAAGCGCGGCAGATAGCCCCCAGCTTCATCCACACTCAGACGAGCGAGCCGACTTCGCTCCAATCTCGTTTTTCGTCGGTCCGCTGAAACAGCCATTTCCTGCCAGGGCTGTAGCCCACACCATTCCAGCCCCAGGCCTGCACCAGGATCTCATGGGCATCTCCCTCAATGACATGGAATCCGTTAGGCTCCCCCTTCAGCCGATGAGAGATGGCCGTGGAAACAGCGGAGAGCACACAGCTACGCGCTGCGCTGCCACCACTCAGGCGCAAAGTCTGCGCATAACTGATGTGAAAATGGCCGGCCAATATCAGGTCCACCCCGGCGATGTTGACCGACTGGGAAAACTCGCGCTGCCTGCCGATGAGGTGCCTCCGCGTCCCCTGGGGCGGGGCCGCAGGGGGATGATGCACCACCAGTACCCGCAGTGCATTCGCATCGGCATCTTGAGCTGTCTTCACCATGCGTACCATTTGATGATGCGAAAGCCGCCCGCGTGACCAGTCCAGGTGCCATCCGGCGATCCGCGCCGAGTTCGTGCCAATGACAAACAAGCCTTCGCTGCTCCAGACGGGCTCCAAATCCTCCTGCACCAGCTTGCGGAAATGACGCCAGGGACGGCGGAACCGCTCCCACACCATCCACCAGCGTGGCACATCATGATTCCCCGGCACCACCACCTGCGGCAGTGGGATGGAATCCAGAAATGCCCGCGCCTCCTCAAACTCCCGTGCCCGCCCATGCTGGGTCAGGTCTCCGCTGACGATGACCACCTCCGGATTCACCTTCAGCACAGCATCCCGCAGAAAGGCCGGCATATCCGGCGTCACGGCTCCAAAATGTAGATCCGAAAGATGAACCAGACGCATAATCAGGCGGCGGCTTCCGTTTCCTCGGCCAGTCGTGGGGCGATGACGTGCAGCGCCTTGGGCACCAGTTTCACACGGAAAGGCACGCTCAGCTTTTCCACCTCCCCATCCATCATCACCGGGATGCGTCGGCTGCGTCTCACATCGATCTCCATATCCGTGGCCTGGATGGCGATGATCTCGCGATCCTGCTTCCAGCGTCCAAGCACCCATGCCACCATGGAGCGCACTAGGCCAAACCGGGTCTGATGTTTTGAAATATACACGGTGAAGTATCCCGCATCCAGGCTGCGCCGCCGGGGGATGATGCCAAAGATGTCCTCGTAATCATTGTTAGCCAGCAGCGCGATGCGGGTGCGGTGCCGCTGCAATTGCCCATCGGAATGCAGGTTCAGATTCAGAGGCGGATAGGTAGCCGCACTGCTCAACGCATCCCAAAGCGTGCGCCCGGATTTCACGATCCAGCTCCCATGGTACTCAGGCCTGCCCATGACCAGCGCAGGATAAAAACCCAGCACCACCACACACATGAAAAGCCGCCCAGCCACATCCAGCAGATCCATAGCCCCGACTGGAGCCGTCACCAGTGCCCGAGCCGCCTCTTTCCAGTCCAGCGGCATGCCCACATCCCGCGCAGCCAGATTGAAGGTGCCCAGCGGCAGGATACCCAGGGGCTTATCATGTCTGGCGAAGACGGTCGCAGCCGTGGCCACCGTGCCATCTCCACCACCGACGATTACCGCGTCCGCCGTCCCATCGCGTGCCTTTTCCAGTGCGGCCTGCACTTCTTTTCCTGTGACTTGTGAAATCTCCACCTCACAGCCCAGTTCCACAAATATTTCCCGCAACCCCTCCTCCACCACATCCGGCCCCAGGGTGGACAGGGTCCCTGATTCCCGGTTCAAGATGATGCACAGGCTTCGGCGCGGTTCAGGATTCATGGGAGAGGATACTCAGTTGCCCATAGTGAGCACGGACAATATTCGTTTCTCAACCTCCTGATGGCTGTCCCGAATGCTCAGTGCAGCCACCTTTCACGTCACCAGTGACCGTTACTTGCTCAGCTCCAGCATGCGCAAAATCGGCTTTTCAGCCCGCGCGCGGATATCCTCCGGCATGGTCACTTGCGGCGTTAGATCCCGCAGGGAATCATGGAGCTTTTGCAGCGTATTCAGTTTCATGTACCGGCAGTCGGCACAGGCGCAGTGCCCCGTCGGCCCAGGGATGAAACGCTTGCCCGGCACCTCCCGCTCCAGGCGGTGCAGCATGCCACTTTCCGTCACGATGATGAACGTACTGGCCTGACTGGCTTGGCAGTAGTGCACCATTTTTTCCGTGGAGCACACCACATCCGCCAGCATGCGCACCGCATACGTGCACTCAGGATGCGCCACCACTTCCGCATCCGGGTATTCGTCCTTGATGCCCTGGATGCTGTCACGGGTAAATTCCACGTGCACATAGCAGGCCCCTTTCCACAGGTCCATCTTGCGCCCCGTCTGCTCCATCACCCAGCTTCCCAGATTCTGGTCTGGCACAAACAAGATCGGACGATCCAGCGGCGCTGCATTGACGATTTTGACCGCGTTACCGCTGGTGCAGATGCAGTCGCTCAGCGCCTTCACATGGCCACTGCAATTGATGTAAGCGATGACGTAATAATTCTTCGCCTCATTCGCTTTCAAAAAAGCCTCCAATTGCGGCCCTGGGCAGCTCTGCTCCAGCGAGCAGCCTGCATTGGCATCCGGCAGGATCACCGTCTTCGTCGGGTTCACGATTTTCGCCGTCTCCGCCATGAAATGCACGCCACAAAAGGCGATCACATCCGCATCCGTTTCCTTGGCATGATAAGCCAGCCCAAGGGAATCTCCCACAAAATCAGCGATCTCCTGAATCTCTTTGGACTGATAGTTATGCGCAAGGATGACAGCATTCCGCTCATTTTTCAGGCGGAGGATTTCAGAAACAAGGGTGGGTGTGGCGACTGCGACCATGCTCATGATATAGCGTGGACTCCCCCCTGCTCAAGGGAGAAACAGTCTCATCAAGGCAAGGATGAAAAAGACATTTGTCTGCGCTTCAAGTCCACGTCAAACTCGGCTGCCTATGCCTCAGCTTCCTTCTGGCCTGCATTTTGCGCTCGACCCGACACCGGTGGCGGAACTGATCCGCCTCGTTTCCCAGGCCAAGGCTGTACATGAGCTGATGGCGATCGAAACGATTGAGCATCTCTATCCTCATATTGAAGTGATGTTCTTCAGGTCCCGCCAGGCATCTGGCCAGGAGCGGCAGTATTCAGAGTTCTCCGCAGCTCCGCCCGAGGACCTGGAGCCTTATGCATCTGGTTTCACCCTCCACAGCATCCAGACAGAGTTTCAAAACTGGTCACCGGAGGACCAAGTGGCTTTTGCTGAAATTCTGCATAGCCCCCGCACCCAGAGCTTTCTCCAAAGGGAACTGGATGAAATCATGGCGATGAAAGAAGAGCTGCGTGCCAATCCCACGACATTGGCAGGCATGCTGGCCAGCTACTGGAGAATGGGCTGCCATCCGCTCCAAGAACCTTTAGATTCCAACGCCGACCATGAATGACCAAATCGTGCACGATGCGATGACCCGAATGAAAAAGTCACCGGTCTGAGCGTCCAGGCTTGCTTTGACAACCGAATTTTGAGAGGAAATTCATTATGAGCGAAGCCCAACCCCCTCCTCTTAAATTGTTCACCCTCAAAGAGGGTCACGTCGAAAGCTCCGCCGGACAGGAACTCGTGGACGCTTTTGCCGCCGATTTCCAAGGCCTGCGCCACTTCGGCTCCAAAATTGGAGATGCCTTAAACCTCGGTGATGCCTGGACGGGCACCCTGCAGGAGGAGGACCTGACGGTGAACTACGCCTACTTTGGCGAAGGGACGGGCCCCAAGGATCCCGGCGCGGGATCTTTGATCGGCAAAAAGACCCTGCTTTACGAACTGCTCACCAAAGTCGCTACCCAGGAGGCATAACCCATGGCTGCAAAAATCACCCCTTCCCTACGTGCAGCGCTGGAACGCCTGAAACACGGTGGTGCCGTCAATGGTGCCCTCCTCGGCTGGCGCCGCCAGGTGCTGATCAATCTCCTGCCGTATGAGGAGTTTCGTACAGAGAGGCTTCTGCATACCCTGCATGACGCACGCGACCACTTTGCCAGTGGCGACGAACGGCACGTACAGACATTCTGGTTCGGCTACGATACCTGTCACGTGCTCGTTTGCTTCCGCCAGGAATGCACCCTCGTGCTCATTCATACCCGCGCTGAAGAAGGGGACTTCCTCAAGCGCGCGGCTGAGACCTTTCTGGAGGACAGCCAGCTCCTGCTGGATTCCCTTTTACATCCTTCGCCTGATGATGGCGGTGAAACCCAGCCGCTGAACCCAAGTGCAGACCCCACTTACAGCGACGAGCACACCAACTTCATCGGCCGTCCGTAAGCTCTCCAGGTCCACCCAAGGTTAGAGCGGCACCACCGTGATTTCCTTGTCATCCACGCGCTCGGCTTCGGTACCCCGGGCCATTGCGTGGGTGCCGACGGGCATCAAAAATCCGCGATCATCCATCTCGATCCCTGGCAGTATCACCGGCCCTGGATTCTGCGGGGTAAGGATGGAGATCTCCAGCCCTTCAGCCACGGTCTTCACTGCATAGCCTGGGAGCAGACGCCCATAGGTATTTGGAATGATGCCCATTTGCAGGCCACGTTCATCATCCGGCATTTGCGGATTCGGTACACAGGTGGCGATAAGCGCCCCCGTTTGCGAATGAAGCAGGCCACGGTAGATCGTGATGTCCTCAGAGACGGGATACTGGGCATCCGCCCAAAGCATCGCGTATTTACCCAGGCGGGTCCATTCGGATACACCGGCCAGCTTTTCATGCAGGCTGGCATCCCCCACGGCCACCACGCTTTGCTCCGCACAGCCGATGACCGAAGCCGCCTCCGTGACCACGCGCACCCGGCCCTTCATTTCTGCAAAGGCCACCAGCGTCTGGTGGATCACACTACTCACCGGGGCCAGACAGAGTAAAGTCTCCCCCTGGCGCACCCACTCCGTTTCCATCAGGCGCAGCGCATTGCCGATGATCTGCTGCTTATCGCCGTTGTCGGTGGATTCGAACTCCTTGCGCGTCATCAGCGCCTCCGCGCTCAGTGCCAGCATCTGCGCACGCACCGCCTCAGGAGTCGCCTGCTTAGCAGGGATCGGATGGCCGAAATACACCTTGATGGGGTAGCGAAGGCTCTTCGGCCACTTCTTGAAAAACAGACCTCCTTCAAAGGAAAAGATGCTCCCATAAAGACCATCCATGTACACCGGCACCACCTGGGCATCCCCCTGGCGGGCCATCAGTTCATAGCCTTTCCGCAGGTCATTCACCAGACCATGACGGGTGATCTGCCCCTCCGGGAAAAGGCACACGATGCGCCCTTCCTTCAGCGCCGCCGCCACCGTACGGATGGCATCCTTCGCCCGTGTGGGGGAGATCGGCACGGTGCCGCACAGTTTCACAAACCACGTCATCGCCGGGATGTTATAAAGCGCATCCCACATCACAAAACGCACCTGCCGGGTGCACGAAGCCCCCATGATGAAGGCATCCACATAACTCACATGGTTAGGCAGCAGCATCGTGCCGCCATCCTTCGGCACCCGCTCATGATGCACCGACTTCACTTTATAAATGCTGCGCACGATGGCCAGCGCGATGAAGCGCAGCAGGTAATGCGGCAGCAGTTGTACGATATAAACCGTGGCCACCAGCATCAGCACACCCAGCAGCCAAAACTGCCACTGGAAACTGAATCCCATGGCCTTCAGCGCCACCAAAGTCGCCACGCCTAGCACGCCAGCCACACTATCCAGCAGGTTCATGGAGGCGAGAACACGGCCACGTTTTTCCGCATCCGCCGTGTCCTGGATAAAGGTCTGAATAGGCACCATGTAACAGCCACCCATGAAACCCACCAGCGCCAGCGCCCAGTCAAACCGCACCGTCCCGACCGGTGTCAGACCCGCATAAAACAGTGCCCCCGCCAGCCCCAAAGCCCCAAGAGGGATCATGCCCAGTTGCAGGGAGCGACGGTTCACCCAGGAGATAAAAAGGCTCCCCACCACCGTGCCCACGCCCACCATCAAAGTCATCTTCGAAGAAGCCGTGGCCGCCCCGCCCACCATCTGGTCTGGATATAAAGCCAGCCCGATGTCCACAAACATGGCCGCGGCCATGCTGGCCACGAACCAGTAAGTGGAGTTGCCCAAAAAAGCGCGCCGCATCGGCGGATACGAGAGGCTTTCCTTGAGATGGGTAAAATGCTCCCACCACAGCGCATGGCGATATTTCACCGCCGGGTGGGCCGGAGTGCGCTGGATGTAAAAACCCGCCACCATCGCCACCACTGCCACACCAAACAGCCACCAGATGGGCTCTGCTGCCGCCATCCAGGGATTTCCATGCTCGTTATACAGCTTATCAAACCACGCACCGCCCACGCCAAGACCGGCCAGGATACCGATCATGGTCACCATTTGCAGCCAACCCACGGTGAAACCCAGGCGACGGGAACCCACCACTTCCTTGAGGATGCCCATCTTCCCCGGACTGTAAAAAGTGGACTGGACCGCCAGCAGGAAAAACGCGCCCAGTGCGAGGATGATGCTCAGCTCACCCAGGGCCAGATGGAAACACAGCCCCGCCAGCAGCAGGATGTGCGACTGAGCAACAAGCATCGCCAAAATGACTGCCCTCTTCGAATACCGGTCCGCGAAATAGCCCGACAGAGGCCCAAAGAGAATAAACGGCAGCAGGATCATCGCCCCCAGCCACACGCCGATGTTTTCCCCCAGCGCCCCGCTCACCACCTTCGGGGCCAGCCCCACCAGCATCATCTTCAGTAGATTGTCATTGAAGGCATTCAGCAGTGTCGCCCCCAGCACCAGGGCAATTGAAACCCAGGCCCGGCCGGGCAGAGACTTCATCTTGTCTAGAGTATCAGGATCTGGGGCAGTGGGGGCAGGCATGTGTAAGGAGGGCAAATTGACAGCCCATGCGTAAAAGTCGCCATAAAAAGATCATCCTCAGGGGAAAGATCTGGCACAAACCGCCGGAATGCACCACCCACGCCTGCCTACTCCACCTTGACTTTCAGATCATCCAGCCAAAAGGCCACCTTCTCCTTGGCTGAGCTGACGAAACCAAGCCAGGCCAGCTCATTCCACTCGGCATCGCAGGGCAGGTTGGCAAATTCCTGCACAGGCTGGCCGGGCAGGGTCACTTTGAGCGTCCATTGACCCTTGTTTTCCGCACCCAGAGTGGCGGTCATTTCGATCTTCGCCCAGGTATCCGGCGGCAGGGCCAGCTTGGTTTTGCTGCGTTTTTCGAGGATGTATCCGCTGTCAAATGCCACGCTGGGCCCGGTTTGATAAGCGCTGCCCGGTCCACGGCATTCGACAAAGAATTTGCTGCCCTTTTCCGTTCGCACTTGGAAGGCGACGGTGACCTTGCCACTTTGATAACCCGGCTTCAGCACCAGATGCGGATCCCAGGAGGGGTCCAGCCCCGGTGCATCTGTGATTTTTAGGCTGCGCTTCCCACTCGCCGCCTGATCATCCACCACATAGACGCTGTCCCCTTTATTCTGCCAATGGATCTCCTGACGCGGCAGGATGGGGAAACTGAGGCCCATGTGCTCAAAGGTTTCATCCACCTCATAAGCTGGCATCGGCCAGGGTTTCGACTTTTCCCAAAAATCAGGAAAGGACAGCGCCGTCGCCAGCTTGCGCCAGTCGCCATCCCCCAGCACACCTGCCTTATTCGCATCCCCAGGAATGAATCCCATCTTCAAAGCCGGACTTTCTTTCTTGAGGCGGAAATTCCGCTTCGCCGCATCCACGAACAAAGGATCGGCCACGATGCTGCCCTCGTCGTGTCCCTTTGCCTGCCAACCGGCCAGGTCTGTGTCGTGAAACATCACCGGTAGGCCAGCGCTGTTCCAATAGACATTGTTGCGCATCTCATAGGTGCCCGGCCCCCAGTTGTAGTTGCTGCCATCCAGCAGCTTCTCCCCCTCATAGATCACCACATTGTTTTCATAAGCAAAGGAGGCATGTGTCTCCGGGCGGGAGCGTTGGATCTGCGCCTTGCGTCCATAGGCGAAGACATTGTGGCTCACCTGGTTCCATTTCCCGTAGTGCTGGTGAAAGGTGGATTCACTCGTGTCATGCACTACATTGTGCATCATCGTCACGCCCGTGCTGCCCTCATCCGTATAGAGGCCCCAGCCGCCATAACGATAGCTACCCACATCATGCACATGATTGTGGCTCACCGTCGTCCCCTCACTGCGGCCCAGGCCGTAAAATCCGCCCATGTCACTCAGCACACCCCAACCCAGGTGATGGATATGATTGAAATCCAGCCGGTTCCTTTTAGCCGGGCTGTGTTTGTATCCCCACACCCAGCCCGCACTGATGCCAGTATAATAAAGGTCGCCAATGTCACAGTGTGTGACCTCGCAGTCCGCCGCATGAGCCAGGAAAATCCCGCAGGCACTCGGGAATAGCCTTCCCCCGCCATGAATGATGCAATCATCCACCACAATGTGATGCGTCAGGGTTGCATCGTCCGGCATCTTCGTATCCCCGATCCGCACGCCACCGCTGCCCAGGTCATGCAGGTAGCTGTGTGTCACGCTGCTAAGGGCGCAGGCGGTGCGGAACCACAGAGCATAATTGCTGATGTGTTTGAATTCACAATCGTGAAACCGGATGTGCTGGCTGCGATCCACCTCAATGGCCGCCCCCGTGCCTGCCGCCGCCTGCCGGTCGTGGTGCCCCGCCGGACCATACTGGAACTGGGTATGAGCAAAGGTGATGCCCTCAAAACTCACATGCTGCACACCGTCCATCAGCAGCAGTTTCTCCGTCACTGGCACCACCACTTCCACCTTCGTCATGTCCTCGCCCGGGAGCGGCTTATACAGCAGATCACCGTCTCGAGTTAAAAACCACTCGCCTGGAGCATCCAGGGCTGCCCGGAAATTTTCCACATACCAGCGCTGATCCGGCTCAAACTGCACAAACGGATAAAGCGCCGTACCGACGATGCGGATGCCATTCGCCGCATCGTTCATTTCCTGGATCCGGCACTGGCCCACCGTCCATGTCTGCATGACTGTCAGCAGCACATCTGCACGTTCATCCGCCGTCAGCGCTTTCAAAAGGGCATAGTCCGCAGGTCGCGCCACGAAGGCCTCATGACTCGGCTTTTTCAGGTCTTTAAACATGTCGGTGGAAGCCTGTGACTTCGCATTGAAATAACCGCCCACCGCCCCCGGCCGGTTGTCCATCGCGTTCGGTGTCCGGGCACGGACTGCACGCCGGCCATTGATCCACATCTGCTCAAACTTACCTTCCACCTTCGCCTGCCACAGCCCATCTTTCGCCTCTTTCCAACCCGCGACTTTCTTACCGCCCGTGAAGGTCACCTTCGCGTCCTTGGCCGCCTGATAGATCGTCGGCCCCATCTCCAAACCGCTGTCCGCAGCCTCCAGTTTCAGAGGCTCAGCCAGGAAAAACTCACCGCTGGAAAACTCCACCCGCACTGTTCCTTTCTCCCCGCCCGCGCGCAATTCGCGCACCTTTTGCACAGCCTCAAGCGGAGTCTTTACCGCTTCCGAGGACCCGACAGAAATCACCACCTCCGCCAGGGCCGGAGAAACAGACAAAAGAAAAGCGAGAGCAGAAACAAAGCGCATCCTGGCGTGTAGCGCGGAGCAGCGAATGGCGCAAGAGCACGCCGCCATAAACACGCAGCCCCCGTTGCCTCCCCCGGCATCAGCACATGATTAATCACTGGACGAGCTTCGTTTCAGGTCCTTTCTCTGGGCACAATCAACTCGCTCCACATGGATCTTTGGCTTAACTGCATCAGCAAACGCTTTCCCCGAATCAAGGTCCTGGAGGATGTCACTGCCGAGATCAGCGCCGGAACAACCGTCGCCCTGCTCGGCTCCAATGGCGCGGGTAAAACCACCCTGCTGCGCTGCCTGGCCACCCTCTCCAGCCCGGACTCTGGCGATATCCGCATGGATGGTGAAATCCTCAAACGAGGCCGCATTGACCTGCGCCAGCGACTCATGTTTCTGCCCGATTTCCCGGACCTCTTCAGCCATACGGATCCGCTGGAAGTCATCGCCATGCATTTGAAACTTTGGAAAGCCGACCGCCCCGGCATTGAGCAGCGTGTTGCCGACCTGATGGACCAGTTGCAAATCGCCTCCCTCTGCGGGGTTCCCGTGCATACCTTCTCACGCGGGCAGCGCTATAAAACGGCCCTGGCCGCACTGGCCACCGTAGATCCTGAGTTGTGGCTGCTGGATGAGCCCTTCGCCTCCGGCATGGATCCCCAGGGCATCGCCACGTTCCGCCAGGAAGGGGATGACGCTGTCAAAAAACGCGCACGCATCCTCATCTACAGCACCCAGATGGTGGATCTGGCCTGTGGTTTTTCGGATAAAATCGCCGTCATCAGCCGGGGCCGCCTAACTATGTATGATACCGAGAATGACCTCCAGCGTGATCCGCGCAGGCTCGATGCGCTTCTGATCGCCCCACGCTCATGAATCCGCTCTGGGACAAAGCCACCGTCAGGAGCCTGGCCCGTGCCGTGCGTCAGACCAGCCCGGATGACTGGAAGGCCAGCCGGACACGCTCCACCAGGGGCTGGTTCAGCCGGAAAGCCTGGGGCGAGCGGTTCTGGGCCGTCACGTCATTGATCCTCATCGGTGTTTTCATGTGTGTGGACACGCTCCTGGACAAACCGCAGATGATGGCCCTGCCCGCCGCCTGCGGCTTGATCGCGCTAAATTTCCTGGGACTGGGCCTCATCGCCGCCCAGCGGATTTTCAGTCACGACGTACCCGATGTACAACCTTTGGTGAATACCCCCGCCCAGGGCAGGCAGGTGTATGTCTATGTGCTTTTCCTCATTCAAAAACGGGCCTGGATCAAATGCCTGTCTCTCATCATCATCGGCAGTACGCCCATGCTGCTCATGCGTGTGATTGTCACAGACACGCTCACCTGGGAAACTGCAGCCCAGGCCATCGCCGGTGGTACTCTCATCGTCGGCTCTTCGCTTGCTTTCGGGGTGCTTCTCCTGATGCTGCCATCCCCGCTGGACCGCATTTTCCGGGTATTCTTCGGCGCATTCATGCTCCTCTTGTCCTGGCAGTTCTTGAGGCTCTTTATTCGCCCGCTTTCATCACCCGTATTCATCGGGGAAAACGCTCAGTTTTTGCCCCAGGCACAGATCGTCCAGTGGGTCCTGGGAGGGGCCTTTCCCACAGGGCCTGTGCTAGGCTGTGCCGGTGCCCTGCTTTTGGCCGTCTTTTTCATCACTCATCATCTGCGGGACCGCGGTCACGCCTTTGCCGATGAGGCCCCCGCGGATGGTCTAGAGTGGCGGGCGGAAACCTACGCTGCCCAGGCCATCAGACAATGGCACCACGGCATCCATGATTCCGCTTACAAGGATGAAGAATCGACCGAGATAGGTGACGAGACCGGCCACTTTCCAGAGGACGAGTCCGTCCCACTGCTGGTCCATCCGGACGCACCTCGGGAACACGCCACCCCCGTCTCAGAAGAATTCCGCACAGCCATCGCCACCCGCTGCCGCGAAATCCTGCAAACAAACGGACCCGGCTGCCCCCTGGAAAAAAGCCTCTGGCCCCTCGCTCCCGAGTCCACGCAGATGAAAACCGCCTGGAAGATGGCTTTATATACGGGCATCTCAGTCCCCTTGCTAGCTGAGGCCACCGCCTGGCTGCCCGACATGTGGCGGGAACAACATGGCATATGGTTCATCCTCGCCGCATTCCTCCTTCTTGTCATCAATCTGGGCTTCACACGGATGGCTCTCCCGTACAGCGTTCCGCTGACGCTCAGCCAGTGGGTGCGTCTGCCGGTGGACCCGGCAATCCATGCCCGGCATTTCTTTGCATGCCAGCGACGCCATTTGCTCCAGCGCTTCCTCCTTCTCCTGATGATTGTCGCCGTCATCGCCACGACCAGCCTGCTGTGGATCGGCCTCCGTTCCATCGTGGGCATCACCACCCAGGGGCCGCTCACTCTCGCCAGCTTCATCCATGGAGAGCTTTCGCTCGTCACCCTCACGTTCATGCTCTTCGTGGGGGCTCTCGCCATCCGCTACGTGGAGACCATGAAGTTTTTCAGAGTCTTCTTCACCTTCATCGAATGGCGCGGCTTTTGGAAAAGAATCTCCCTTTTCTATGGTTTCATGCTGCTCATTTCCGCTGCCGCGCTTTTGAGTGCGACGGGCATCGCCATCTTCCTCTCCGCCACCGAGATCAGTCAAGGCCGCCATTGGATCACCCTCCCCGCCTGCCTCCTCATGAGTGAGGCCGTTCATCAGCTCAATGTCTGGCTCGCCCTCCAAGCCGCCCGCCGGGGCCGGGGCGACTGGAACGGTGACGCCCCCTGACGGCAAAAAGCGTCGCATCCCCAGGAAACAAAACAGGTCTCCCTCCCGTATTAAACAGGCCCCATGCCTCCTCCGCACGATCCCCTTCTCCAGGCCACCCGCCGCCATTTCTTCAGCCAGTGTGGCATGGGGATAGGCAGCGTCGCGCTCGCCTCCATGATGGCGGAACGTGGCCTGCAAGCAGCCAGTGCCGCTGCCCAGCCAGGGCCGGGCGTGCCCGCGCGTGGCAATCATCCAGCCAAGGCCAAAAACGTCATCTTCCTTTTCATGGCGGGTGGTCCTTCGCAGTTGGAGCTGTTCGATTACAAACCGGTCCTGCAAAAGCTCAATGGCCAGCCCATTCCACAGAGCTACATCGAGGGAAAACGTTTCGCCTTCATGGGCAGCAGCCATGGAGTGAAACTTCTCGGCACGCGCAAGGAATTCAAGCAGCGCGGCCAGTGCGGCACCTGGGTCAGCGAAATGCTACCCTATACCGCAGGCATCGTGGATGACATCAGCGTCGTCACCACCTGCCAGACCACCCTATTTAACCACGCCCCGGCCAAGCTTTTCATGAATACCGGCAGCGGCCAGTTTGGTCGCCCCAGCATGGGCTCCTGGCTTACCTACGGCATCGGCAGCGAGTCCAGCGACCTGCCTGGATTCGTCGTTCTCCAAAGCGGCCCGCGTGGCCCCCGGGGTGGCGCGGTGAACTGGAGCAGCGGCTTTCTCCCCACCACCTATCAGGGCGTGCCCCTCCGCAGCCAGGGGGAGCCTATCCTCAACCTCACCACGCCTGCCAGCGTGGATGCACGCAGTCAGCGTCGCGTCATTGACGCCGTGCGTGACATGAACATGAAGCGCCTCGTCACCACGGGTGATGACGAAATCCAGACCCGCATCAATGCCTACGAAATGGCTTATCGCATGCAGTCCAGCGCCCCAGAACTCATCGACATCCAGGGCGAATCCAAAGCCACCCTGGATCTATACGGAGTGGACCCCACCCAGCCATCCTTCGCTCGCAACTGTTTGTTAGCCCGTCGCCTCGTCGAGCGCGGCGTCCGCTTTGTGCAGCTTTATCACACCAATTGGGACAGCCACGGCGGCAAAGGGGAAACCTTGGAGGATGACTTTCCAAAAGTCGTCCATGATGTGGATCAAGGCTGCGCCGCCCTCATTCGCGATCTCAAATCACGCGGTCTGCTGGAGGAAACTCTCGTCATCTGGGGTGGCGAATTTGGCCGCACGCCCATGGGTGAAAATCGTGAAAAAACCGGGCGCAACCATCACATTGATGCCTTCACCATGTGGTTTGCCGGTGGCGGCATCAAACCCGGCCAGACCTACGGACGCACCGACGAACTCGGCTTCGATGGCGTGGAGCAGAAAGCCCACGTCCACGATATCCATGCCACTCTCCTGCATCTCATGGGCCTGGATCATGAAAAGCTGACCTTCAAATTTCAGGGTCGTGACTTCCGCCTCACCGACGTGCATGGCGAGATCCTCCAAGGTCTGCTGGCTTAGTATCGTATTCATCACTTCCCTGTCCCGCGACTCCGGCGATCGAGTGATGGGTTTCCGGAATGGCGAAAACGGAGCATCACACATCATTACAATGACGTGAGCATGACGGACCTTTAGGGAAGCATCACTCGGAGAGTGATGAGTACTGTACTCTTGGCGTGGTTGGTAAGCCGTGCCACAATGAAACAACTTCATGCGCTACACTCCCCTTCCTGCCGAGCTCTTTGCCACCAACCGTCAGCGCCTCAGCGCCCTCCTCCCGCCCGGTTCACTGGCCATCCTGCACGCGAATGATGTGCTGCCCACCAATGCAGACGGCAGCATGGGCTTCGTCCAAAACAGTGATCTCTATTATCTCAGCGGTGTCGATCAGGAAGAAACCATCCTCGTCCTTTTCCCTCACGCCCCCGACCCCAAAATGCGTGAAATGCTTTTTGTTCGGGAAACCAATGAGTATATCGCCCTCTGGGAAGGTGAAAAGCTGACCAAAGACGCCGCCACCGCCCGCTCCGGCATCACCCGCGTGCACTGGCTGCAGGAGTTTGAGACCCTTTTCCGCCAGATCATGTGCCAGGCGCAGCAGGTCTTCCTGAATTCCAATGAACACGCCCGCGCCAGCATCACGGTGGAGACTCGGGAAAACCGTTTCACCCACCGCTGCCAGCGCGAATATCCCCTGCATGAATACCGCCGCCTGGCCCCGCTCATGCACGGCCTGCGCTGCATCAAGCAGACGGCTGAGGTAACGGCCATCAAAGAGGCCATCCGCATCACCGAGGCAGGCTTCCGTCGAATCCTAAAGTTTGTTAAACCCGGCGTGCAGGAATTTGAAATCGAGGCCGAGTTCGCCCACGAATTTATCCGCCAACGTGCCCGTGGCTTCGCCTACACGCCCATTATCGCCAGCGGTGCCAGCGCCTGCGTGCTCCATTACATCACCAACCACGGCCAATGCAAACCTGGGGATCTGTTGCTGCTGGACGTCGCCGCCAACTATGCCAATTACAACGCTGACCTCACCCGCACCATCCCCGTCAGCGGTCATTACTCCGCCCGCCAGTGCCAAGTCTATTCTGCCGTCCTCCGCATTTTTCGTGAGGCCTGCCAGATGCTCCGCCCCGGCATTTTCATCCGGGATTATCAGGAGGAAATTGGCAGGCTCATGACCTCCGAGCTCATCGGCCTCGGCCTGCTGGACCGGGATGCCGTGGAAAAACAGGACCCTGACCGCCCCCTCTATAAAAAATACTTCCCCCACGGCACCAGTCATCTCCTCGGCATTGACGTCCACGACGTCGGCCACACCTGGCAGCCCATCCAGGCTGGCATGGTCTTCACCGTCGAGCCAGGCATCTACATCCGTGAAGAAGGCATCGGCATCCGCCTGGAAAACAACCTCCTCATTGGCGAATACCAAAACACCGACCTCATGGCCACCATCCCCATCGAAGCCGAAGAGATCGAAGACCTCATGGCCTGAGAGTGTGCTGTGGGAGCGGCACGCTCCCACTCCTTGCTCCTCCGAAACAAAAATCCCGGCCAGCGTAGCACGCCGAGCCGGGATAAAAGGGTGTCTAAACGACCCTCAACGCTCAATTAGCGGCGCTGATAGTACTGCTGATACACGTTGTCGTTCAGCTTCAGCTTGGCGCGAAGGGAGTCCAGAGCAGGACCGTCAGCTTCGATCTGGAAGTTCACGAAGTAACCGCTCTCCACGTGGCGTGGGTTGTAGGGGAACTTGCGTTTGCCGATCTGGTCGATCTGCTCGAGCTTTGCACCGGACTTCTCCATGTCACGGCCGATGCCGCTGACGAGTTGTTCGACGGTCTCTTCTTTGCCCTTCATGTCGAGGACGATCATGGCTTCGTATTTGCGCTTCATCTGTGTGTATTCTTGTTGAGGTTTAAGCTTGTTCTTCTTTGCGGTTGAAATGGTTCATCGCGGTCTCCAGCCCCGACTGGCAGGCCAGGCGGACGGCATCTGTAGCACGCTGGATCATGATGGCGAGTTCTGTACGCTCGTCTTCACGAAATTTTCCCAGCACATGCCCCACCAGCCGTTCACCTGCGGGACGGCCCGAAGGGGTTGAAATGCCTAACTTTAAACGCGGAAATGCATCCGTGCCCAGGGAGCGGATCATTGACTTCAGCCCGTTATGGCCGCCGGCGGATCCAGCCAGGCGCATTCTCATGCGGCCCAGCGGCAGGTCCACGTCATCATAGATCACCAAAAATTCCTGCACGGGCGTTTTGTAAAACTGGCTGACTGCCTGCACGCTGCGCCCGCTGTCATTCATGAATGTCGTTGGCTTCAGCAGAATGGCTCCAGGGATCTTCGCCACCCAGCCGTGCCAGCGTTTCTCCTCCGTGAAGGAAACTCCTGAAAGCCGCGCCAGCTCGTCTGCCACCATAAATCCGATGTTGTGACGGGTGTCGCGGTATTCGAGTCCAGGATTGCCGAGTCCGATGATGAGCCTGGGTTTCAGGCCGCCAACGGCTCGGGGAGTTGTTTCATCACCGGGCACCGGAGGCGGCTGGAGTCAGACTCCGGAAAAGGGTTACTTCTTGGCGGCTGGCTTGGCAGCAGCAGCGCCCTTGGCACCTTTAGCAGCAGGAGCTGCAGCGGCTGGCACTTCTTCCACCACTTTCGGCTCTTCACACATGATCAGCACGACTTCGTCAGCCAGCTTCGCACGCACGCCTTCAGGCAGCTTGAGGTCACCCACGTGGATGCCTTTACCAGTCTGGAGGTCAGAGATGTCCACTTCCAGAGCTTCAGGAAGGTCCTTCGGCAGGCAGCGCACTTCCAGGGTGTGGTGGATGGCTTCGATCAGACCACCGGCCTTGGCGCCCGGGGATTCGCCAACCATCGTCAGAGGCACTTCGGCATGAATTTCTTCGTCCATGGCCACGGCGTGAAAGTCCACGTGGAGGATACCGCCACGAAGGTGGTCGTGCTGCACTTCCTGGACCAGGGCCAACTGCTCACCGGATTCAATCTTCAGGCTGACGAGGATGTTGTCAGAAGCGCTGCTTTCCAGAAGCTTCGTGAAGACTTTGGTATTCACCTGCACGTTCAAAGGAGCGGTCTTGCGGCCATAAACCACAGCAGGGATGGAACCAGCCTTACGCAGGCGGTTGACGGCAGCAGTGCCTTCACTGGTGCGGGGCTGGGTGATGATATCGAGGATTTTGGCCATGTCCGTAAGGTTCTTTTGAACAGTGTGTTAGAGGAGAAAAGGGCCGCGAGGATACACGGCGGTTATCAGATGTCAAAGAGAGATGTCACAGACTCGTTGTCGTGAATGCGGCGGATAGCCTGCGCCAGCAGCGGTGCGATGTCCAGCGTCGTCACTTTATCCCCCTGGGCCTGAGGCGTGGAATTCGTCGAAAACAGCTCCAAAATCGGCGATTTGGAAATCCGGCTGTGGCCCTTTTCCCCCAGCACGGCGTGGGAGACACCCGCGTAAATCGCCTTGGCTCCATGTTTCAAAAGCAGCTCAGCCGCAGCCGTGAGTGTACCAGCCGTCTCGGTGAGGTCATCCACCAAAAGCACGTTTTTACCATTCACATCGCCGATCACATTCAGCGCTTCCACTTCTTCCGCGCTTACGCGATTTTTCGCCACAATCGCCATCGGTGCCTTCAGCGCCTTGGCATAGGCATGGGTCATCTTGATGCCGCCCACGTCTGGAGAGACCACCACCAGATCCTCGATCTGGCGTTCCTTGATGGCCTTCATCAGCACCGGCCCCGCGTAAAGATGATCCACCGGGATATCGAAGAAGCCCTGGATCTGACCTGCGTGCAAATCCACCGTCAGCACCCGGTTTACCCCGCTGGCCACCAGCAAGTTGGCCACCAGCTTCGCCGTAATGGGCACACGCGGGCGGTCTTTGCGGTCCTGCCGCGCATAACCAAAGAAAGGCAGCACCGCCGTGATGCGGTGGGCACTGGCACGGCGCACCGCATCCACCATGATCAACAGTTCCATCAGGTTCTGGTTCGTCGGCGGGCAGGTGGGTTGGACAATGAAGAGATCGCTGCCGCGAATGTTCTCATGGATCTGCACAAACGTCTCCCCGTCAGGAAAGGTCGTCAGCGTGGCTTTGCAAAGCGTCGTGCCCAAATTTTCACAAATCAGCCGCGCCAGTTCTGGATGGGCCGATCCACTTAAAATCTTCAAATTGTCCGTCATCGAGCGGAACTAGACGCGCTGGCCGGGGAAATCAACTGCCGTTGCGCGAGATGACGAATGATCCACTAAAGAGATCCCCTTCCTAGCCCCTTCGCCTTGCATCCCCTTTCCTTCTTCTTAAGATGACCCCACTTCATGGCCTCCATTCTGACTGAACTCCTCATCCTCTTCGGCCTGTTGCTTCTCAACGGCGTTTTTGCCATGGCAGAGACCGCCCTCATCTCCGCCCGCCGTACCCGGTTGGAAATGATGGCTGATCAGGGCCAAAAAAGCGCGCTGAGAGCCATGGAGCTACAGGCAGACCCCGGCATCTTTCTTTCCACCGTCCAGGTGGGCATCACCCTCGTCGGCATTATTGCGGGTGCCGCCAGCGGTGCTGGGCTCGCACGGGAGCTGCAGCCCTGGGTCACCATGATCCCCTGGCTCGGCCAGTGGTCCCCCACCATCAGCATGATCATCGTCGTCTCGGTCATCACCTTCCTCAGCGTCGTGGTGGGTGAGCTGCTGCCGAAGCGCCTCGCCATCCATGCTCCAGAGCGCTGGGCCTCCGCCCTCGCCGGGCCCATGACACGCCTTTCCTCCCTCGCCTCCCCCATCGTACGCCTGCTGGATTTTTCCAGCGATGCCCTCGTGCGCCTCTTTGGAGTCAAGCCAGGCGAGGAACCGGTCATGTCGGAAGAAGAGGTCCGTGCCTCCATCATCCAGGGCCATCGTACCGGTGCCCTTAAAAGCCATGAAAAGGACATGCTGGAAAGCGTCCTGGAACTGGATGAATTGACCGCTGCTGATCTCATGACGCCGAAACCCCAGATCGTCTGGGTCAACCTCGCCGACAGTCCGGAAGATAATCGCAACCGCATGATCGATAGCGGCCACTCTTACTTCCCTGTTTATCAAGGCACCCGCGACGACGTCCAGGGCCTCATCTCCGTTAAAGAACTTTGGAAAAACAGCAGCCCCGATAGTCTGCCGGACATCCAGACCCTGCTGATCAAGCCCCTCTTCGTCCCGGAAAGCATGCCTGCCGCGCGTGTCATCGAGCAGTTTCGCAAAAACAACCGCCATCAGGCCCTCGTGATTGATGAATTCGGTGCCATCCAAGGCCTCATCACCATGAATGACATGATGGAGGCCATCGTCGGCACCGTTCCCAATGATCCCACCGCCGAGGTCCCCTCCGCTCGTCAGCTTGATGATGGCTCCTGGCTGGTGGATGGCCAGGCGGAAATGGAAGATGCCTCCAAAGCCACCGGCCTGCCCCTTCCCGCCTCCTTTGATGATGACGACTACCGTACCCTCGCCGGATTCGTCATGCACATGCTCGGCCACGTCCCGGCTGAGGGGGAGCACTTCGACTGGCAGGGCTATAAAATCGAAGTCGCCGATATGGACCGCCAGCGCATTGATAAAGTCCGCGTCAGTCCTCCCAACAAAAGCGCTCTGCCCACGCCCGCCGCTGAATAAGGTCCTGCGTTTATTAGCCAGGGCTTGACTATTCACCCCGCTTTTTTTGGGAACAGTCCTTTGTTACAGATTTGACACATTCAACGTGCTCTGCTCCATCTCAGGCATCCGCTCAACACAGCGGCCCTGACCACCCATGATCTCTCTGCAGAAGCTTTTTGGAAAAAACGACATCTTCTACGACCTGCTGGAAGCCAGCGCCGCCGAAGCCCTGCACAGCGTCCAGGCCCTGGGCAAGCTCATCACCCAGCCAGCCTCCGCCCAAAGCCTGGATGAACTCATCCTCACCCGCCGGAAAGACAAAAAAATCACCGAGCAGATCAATGAGGAGCTCTGCCGCACCTTCGTCACCGAACTGGAGCGTGAAGACATTGAGGCCCTTTCCAACGTCCTCTACAAGATCCCCAAGACCGTCGAAAAAATCGCCGAGCGCGTCATGATCACCGGCGGTCGCCTGCAGGATGTGGATTTTAGCCGCCACCTTTCCATGATGGAGGAGGCCACCACCACCGTCCTCACCATTGTCAAAGAACTGCGCAAAAGGCTCCACCTGGAGCGTGTCAAGGACCTCAATGCCAAGCTTCAGCACATCGAAGGCGAGGCGGATAAACTCATGATGGAACTCCTCAAGGATCTCTACGCCGGCCAGCGAGACGCCATCCAGACCATCATGCTCAAGGATCTCTATGAGCTCATGGAAAAGGTCTATGACCGCTGCCGCGATGCCGGCAACGTGGTCTCCCTTGTCGTGCTGAAGTATTCCTGATTTTCCCGCGCATGACTTCCGCCCTCATCCTGCTCCTCGTGGTGCTGCTGGTGGTGCTCGCCTTTGAATACATCAACGGCTTTCACGACACCGCCAACGCCATCGCCACCGTGGTCTCCACCAAGGTGCTCACCCCGCGCCAAGCACTCCTCCTCGCTGCTTCCGCCAATCTTCTCGGAGCCCTGTGGGGAGACGCCGTTGCCAAGACCATCGGGAGCGGACTGGTGGACACCCATTTCGTCACCACCATGACCATCCTCTGCGCCATGCTCGGGGGCATCATTTGGAATTTGCTCACCTGGTATTTCGGCCTCCCTAGCAGCAGCAGTCACGCGCTCATCGGGGGCCTTTGTGGTGCCTCCCTCGCCTCGGCGGATGGGAACTGGAACGTGCTCATTTGGTCCAAAGAAAAGGTCAATCCGGAAACTGGTGCCGTCACCTTTGATGGCATCTGGCACAAGGTCGTCATTCCCATGATCACCTCCCCCATTCTCGGGTTTGTCATCGGCTTCATCGTCATGGGATTCCTCTTTTGGCTCATCCGCAACTGGCGGCCCCACACCATCAATACCGTGTTCGGGAAATTGCAGATCGTCTCGGCAGCGTACATGGGATTCGGCCACGGGTTTGCCGATGCTCAGAAAACCATGGGTATCATCGCCCTCACCCTTTTCACCGCGACCAAAGCCGGTACGCTGGAGGATGCCCCTGCATTCCTGAGCTTCCTGAATACACCCGAGTTCGAAGTGGCTACCTGGATCAAGGTCGTCTGTGCCGTCGTCATGGCTGCGGGCACCTGGGCGGGCGGCTGGCGCATCATCAAGACCCTCGGTCATAAAATGGTCAAAATGAAACCCGTCCACGGTTTCGCCGCTGAAATGACCGGTGCCACCATCCTCGCCGTCACCGGCTCCATCGGCATGCCCGTTTCCACCACGCATACCATCACCACTTCCATCATGGGCGTCGGTGCCGCCAAGCGCTGGAACTCCATCCGCTGGTCCCTCGTGGAGCGCATCGTCTGGGCCTGGGTATTGACGATCCCCATCACCGCCCTCCTCTCCTACGCCATCTTCAAGGTCCTCGGCTAAAATTCCCACCCTTTCCCGGATTCAGGACAGCAGGGTATTCCACCGCGCGGGATGGAATACCCCAAAATCAAGAAGGCCAGTGGGCACACCCTGCCCTCCATGGCGTCTGCCGTTTGGCATCATTTTACTGGAAATTCGCCATAAAAAAGGCGGCATCTCTTTCCTCCCGGCTGCCTCATGCGTATGAGCGTTAGCCGCCATGCTCGGCATCTTCATCCTCAAATCACCTCCCATGAATACCCTCGAAGCCATCGCCTCACGCCGCGCCATCAAGCATTACGATCCTACCCACCTCATCAGCGAAGAAGAGACCCGCCAGCTCCTCCAGGCCGCCATGCAGGCCCCCACCGCCTTCAATATCCAGCATTGGCGCTTCGTCACCGTCACGGATCCTGAGTTGCGGAAACAAATCCGTGCCGTCGCCTGGGACCAGGCCCAGGTCACGGATGCTTCCCTCCTCGTCATCCTCTGCGCAGACCTCTCCGCTTGGAAAAAAGACGCCGCCCGCTACTGGAAAGACGCCCCTCAGCCCGTCCAGGACATCCTTCTCCCCGCCATTGACGGCTACTACAAAGACCGTCCCCAGGTCCAGCGGGATGAATGCATGCGCTCCACCGGCCTTGCCGGCATGACCCTCATGCTCGCCGCCAAAGCCATGGGTTACGACTCCTGCCCCATGGACGGATTTGACTTCGATGCCGTCGCCCAGCTCATCAAGCTCCCTGAAGACCACATCATCTCCTTCATGGTCGCCATCGGCAAAGGCACCCAACCCGCCTGGCAAAAACCCGGCCAGCTCAGCTACGACGAAGTCGTGATCCCAAATACCTTCTGAAGCTCTCCAAACAAAATGCAGAAGAAGCCGGAGACACAGACTCAGTCTATAAATCTTGTTAATCCTGCAATCCTGTAAATCCTGTTAAAAAAAGGTGCCCCACACCTCCGCGCACCCGCCCCCACTGAAAGCGGCTGCCCCGACACTGCCTCCGCTCCCCAGTTGCATCCCTGCCACCTCTCGCCACACTGCCTGCCCTTTTCATCGCCATGGCCTACCTCAACGAAAACTACCTCAAGCTCAAAGCCGGATACCTCTTCCCTGAAATCGCCCGCCGCGTCAAGGCCTTCACCGAGGCCAATCCCGAAGCCGCCAAGCGCCTCATCCGTTGTGGCATTGGTGACGTCACCGAGGCCCTGCCAGACGCCGCTCGCGCCGCCATGCATAAGGCCGTGGATGAACTGGGAGACCGCAACAGCTTCCGTGGTTACGGCCCGGAGCAGGGTTACGACTTCCTCCGCAACGCCATCGCTGATAACGACTACAAAGCCCGTGGCATCCATGTGGATGCCGATGAAATCTTCATCTCCGACGGCAGCAAGTGCGATACCGGCAACATCCTCGACATCTTCGGCAGCGACAACAAAATCGCCATCACCGATCCTGTTTACCCCGTCTATGTGGACACCAACGTCATGGCCGGAAACACCGGTGATGCCGATGAAAGCGGTGCCTACGCCGGCCTCCATTATCTCAAGTGCACCCCAGAAAATGGCTTCGTCCCCGAGATCCCCAGCGAGCCCGTGGACCTCGTTTACCTCTGCTATCCCAACAACCCCACCGGTGCCACCGCCACCCGCGCCCAGCTTGAAGCCTGGGTCCAGTACGCCCGCGCCAACGGGACCATCATCCTTTATGATGCCGCCTATGAAGCCTTCATCCAGGACCCTGAAGTGCCCCGCAGCATCTTCGAGATCGAAGGTGCCCGCGATTGCGCCATCGAATTCCGCAGCTTCTCCAAAAACGGCGGTTTCACCGGCGTCCGTTGCGCCATCGTCGTCATCCCGAAAGGCTTGATGGGCAAAAAGAAAGACGGCACCAAGCTCGCCATCCATCCCCTCTGGAGCCGCCGCCACAGCACCAAGTTCAACGGCGTCAGCTACATCGTCCAGCGCGGAGCCGAGGCCATCTACAGCCCCGAAGGCAAAGCCCAAGTCACCGCCCTCATCCAGCATTACATGGGCAATGCAAAGCTGCTTGTCGAAGCCTGCACCAAAGCCGGCCTCCAGGTCTTCGGCGGCGTCAATGCCCCTTATGTCTGGGTCGGCTGCCCAGCAGGCGTCACTAGCTGGCAGATGTTTGATAAAATGCTCAATGAAGCCAACGTCGTCATCACCCCCGGCAGCGGATTCGGCAGCGCTGGCGAAGGATTCTTCCGCATCAGCGCCTTCAACAGCCGTGCCAACGTCGAAGAAGTCTGCCGCCGCATCGCCATCCTGTAATCATACGGCCCGGCAGTTAGACCATCACTCAAAGTTAGGCGGGCAGACTTCGGTCTGCCCGTTTTTTTTGTCGTGAGGCAATCACTGGACCTGCCGCGCATCAATCTGCCGGATCACCCGGCACGGATTGCCAGCGGCAAACACATCCGCAGGGATGTCCCGTGTCACCACACTGCCCGCACCGATAACGCTGCGGTCTCCGATCGTCACGCCTGGGCAGATAATGGCTCCGCCGCCCACCCACACATCGGAGCCGATGGTGATGGCTTTCGCCGCCTCCAATCCTGCCCTTCTGACGTTGGCATCCATCGGATGGGTGGCCGTATAAATCTGCACTGCTGGGCCAAACAAAGTGTAGTCACCAATGGTCACCGGCATGACATCCAGCACCACACAGTTGAAGTTGAAAAAGACCTTGCTGCCCAGCGTGATGTTGCTGCCGTAGTCACAGTAAAACGGCGGCTGGATCCACGCATTCGTCGGCCCGCCAAACAACTCTTCCAGAATGCGCTGCCTCTCCTCCGTCTCCTCTTCTCGTGAATCATTCAGGCGTTTGCACAGGTCCCGGCACCGTTGCCTTTCAGCACATAGCTGTGGGTCCAGCGCATCATACAGTTCACCAGTGAGCATTTTTTCTTTTTCAGATTTCATGGGAAAGCAGGGCTGTTGGGGAGATACGCCCCTGCTTAGCCACCAGTTCATCCGGCGTCAGAATATGCCGGAAAGTCAGGCTGAAACCGGGCACTCCACCCTCTCCGCATGCTCCCGCAGATCCGGAAAAAAAGCAGCGAAGTCATCGCTGAATCCCGCATACTCCCGTTCCAAGATCACCACCGATCCGACCAAGTCCACAGGCCTGCGAAAACGCCTGCTCATGCGGACCAGAGTGTGGGAAAGATCCTGAACATCCCCGTAGGAGCACAGCCAGTTGCCTCTTTTCATCCACTCCAGCGGCTGATGCGCCTCCACCGGGATTTCCGTGCGATGAGTTTCAAAAGAGGCATACACCTCAGCGGTAAAATCCGGCAGGCTTTTCGTGGCATAGCGCTGCCACTCGCAGCTCAAAAAATGGTCATAAAACATGTCCACCAGGATGCCTCCCACGCGCCGGAACTGCGGCCCCAACCGCTGAATGCTGCGGCGGAAAACCGGATGCGCATCTGTATAGGCGTCAATGCGCCGGTGCTGCCGGATACCCCTTTGGTATTCAGGAGCCAGCCCCGTCAGTGCTGATATGGAGACCAGATCCGGCAGCAGATTACCGATGCGAAAGGCAGGCGTCGGCTCAGAGAGAAGCAGATGGGCGAGCCAGTTCATAGGGGGCGGACCATGCTCCAAAAAAGCATTTTTTCAAGAACAGGCATTTCAGTAGCGGCAGGAAAACAACGCCTGCAGCCGCCTTTGCAGATGCTTGATGAGGCAGAATACCCTCGCATCTTCCCCTTGCAGCTTTCGCGCTGAGTGCTTTGTGAATACCCGCCCAATGTCTTCCACCCTGACTCCTCTCTCTGAGATCGCTGACGTCCTGCGCTCCGCCCAGCGCATCGCCATCGCTGCCCATGTGCGGCCGGATGGGGATGCCCTCGGCTCCGTGATGGGCCTGGCCCTGAGCCTGCGCGCCATGGGCAAAGAAGTGTATGCCCTGCTGGAAGACGGCGTGCCGACGAATCTCGCCTTCCTGCCGGAGGTCGCCACCGTGCTGACACCTCCATATGCGGACTTCGAAATCGATGTCGCCGTGGCCCTGGATACCGCCACCCATGAACGTGTGGGGGAGCACACCAAAGCCGCCCTCGCCCGGGCACCGTTCCTCATTGACATTGACCATCACCCCACGAATCCCGGCTATGGCCAGATGAACCACGTGGACGGCACCGAACCCGCCGTGGGCCAGATCGTTTATAACCTCCTGCAGGCAGGCGGTTTTCCCATCACCGATGCCGTGATGCAGCATCTCTTCACAGCCATCAGCACGGATACCGGCTCCTTCCAGTATTCCAGCACCAATGCCCGCACGCATCAGATCGCAGCGGAAATGCTCACCGCCGGGCTGGATACCGCCCGGCTGGCCCAGCTCCTGTATCAGACGCATCCTGCACGCCGTCTCCTGCTCCTGCGTGCCATGCTCAATGAAATGGATATCCGGGCGGAAGGCCGCATCGCCAGCTGGCAGTTCACCCGCGCCCTCATGGATGAGGTGCAGGTGCAGCCGGGGGATACGGAGGGCCTCATTGATACCCTCCGCATGATCGATACGGTGGTCACCGCCGTCATTTTCGAAGAAATGCCCGATGGCAAAATCCGCGTCAGCGCCCGGTCCAAGGACCAGCGTCTGGATGTGTCCGCCGTATGCGGGCAGTTCGGCGGCGGCGGTCATCGCATGGCCTCCGGCGCACGCATGAAAGGCCCCATCCAGGTGGCCGCAGAAACCTTTTTGACAGCTTTAGAACATGAAGTCCGACGACTCGCTTAACGGTGTCCTTTTAGTGGACAAAGACCCTGACATGACCTCCCACGATGTGGTGGCGGTCGCCCGCCGCTGCCTCAATACCAAAAAGATCGGCCACTGCGGCACTCTGGATCCCATGGCCACCGGCATGCTTATCCTGGTCATCGGTTCCGGGACCAAGCTCCAGGACCTGCTCATGAGCGAGGACAAGGAATACATCGGCAGCCTCCGCCTCGGTGCCACCACCAGCACCCAGGACCGCGAAGGCGAGATCCTCGAAGAAAAGCCCGTCCCTGCCTTTACCGACGAGCAGATCCGTGAAGCCTTCGATGCCTACCGTGGCGATTTTTATCAGACCCCGCCCATGGTCAGCGCCATCAAGATCGACGGCGTCCCTCTTTATAAACTCGCCCGCCAGGGCCTGGAAGTGGAGCGCAAGCCACGCTTCGTCCGCGTCTATGATTATCAGCTCAACAACATAGCCGTGCCGGATGTGGACTTCCGCGTCGTCTGCACCAAAGGCTTCTACGTCCGCACCTATGCGCACGATATCGGCCAAAAGCTCGGCTGTGGTGCCCACCTCACCGCCCTGCGCCGCAGCCGCAGTGGTCACTTCAAATTTGAGCCTGGCAATCACACCACCTTCAGCGCGCTCAAAGAAGGACGCCGTGAGGAAGTCATGTCCGCCATGATGAGCCTGTACGATGTCTCCAAGCTCCGCGGAGCTTAATCCCTCAAGCAGCCGGGAAGCGAATAGCCTCCCGGCTTTTTTATGTCCTGAGACAGGCGCAGCCAAAGTACTCCAGAGCTTTAGCTCGCCCAAATCCGGCGCTTCCCCTTTGATGCGTATTTTCGTCAGCTAGCCGTAAAACAAGAAAGCCCAGGATGACCATTCACCCCAGGCTTTCCCAAAAAGTCAGGCTCTTAGCTCAGCCTCACACCTCAAAAGGTATGGATGAACAGACCTGAGCGCAGCTTCGGTTCAAACCAAGTGCTCTTCGGCGGCATGATCTGGCTCGCATCAGAAATGGCCATGAGCTGGTCCACCGTCACCGGATACATGCTGAAAGCCACGGCGTGTGCACCGCTATCCACCAGTTTTTCCAGCTCTTCCGTGCCGCGGATGCCACCGATGAAGTCGATTCGTTTGCTCGTGCGTGGATCCTCAATGCCCAGCAACGGGCTAAGCAGACGGTCCTGGAGAATGCTCACATCCAGTTGGTCGATCGGGCTTGCATCAGCCTCGCTCTTCCATTCCAGGCCATACCACTTGCCGCCCAGATACATGCTCGCATGGCCAGGCTTGGCTGGCGTTTTGTATTCCGTCGGGGTCACTTTGAAGATCTTGCCCACCGCCGCCAGAAAGCTGGCTTCATCATGGCCGTTCAGGTCTTTAACCGCACGGTTGTAAGGCAGGATGTTCAGCTCATTGCCAGGGAAAAGCACGCACAGGAACCAGTTATACTCTTCCGTTCCCTTATGCTCAGGATTCGTCGCCCGGCGGTGTTTGCTCACGCGGAAGGCGCTGGCCGCACGGTGATGGCCATCCGCCACATAGGCTGCAGGCACCTGATGAGAAAACAGCTTCTCAATGTCCGCCGAGGTGCCTACTGGCAGCCGCCATACCTGATGACGCACACCATCTGGAGCCGTGAAATCATGCACCGGGTCATTGTTCAGACGGAAATCATTGACGATCATGTCAATCGCAGGCACGCCCTGATACGTCAGGAAAATGGGGCCCGTATTGGCGCTCAAAGTATCCACCAGGCGGGTGCGGTCATCCTCCTTGTCCTGACGTGTCTTTTCGTGCTTCTTGATGACATCGTTTTCGTAGTCCTCCGTGTGGCAGACGCCGACGATGCCCGTCTGGCTGTGCTCACCCACCGTCTGGCGGTAAAGGTAAAGGATCTGGGCGCTCTCACGCACCAGCGCCCCTTCCGCCTGCAACTTCTCGAAATTCTCGCGGGCCTTCACATACACCTCAGGGGAATACGGATCCACATCCAGCGGCAGGTCGATTTCCGCACGGTCCACATGCAGCAAGCTCAATGGCGTGTCATGGGCCAGCGCATAAGCCTCCTCCCGGTTGACGACGTCATAAGGCACCGCAGCCACGTTGGCTGCGTGTTCAGGGGCAGGCACAAGACCTTGGAAGGAACGAAAACGCATGAGGCCATCACCCTTGGCGGGACAGACGGAGGCGTCAAGTGAAGGGCCACCCTTTTGTGCCATGAAAGTGATGCGGCCCTAAACGAAAAAAAAGGGAGCCTTCACAGGCTCCCTCAATCTCAAACTTTGTTCTGTTACAAATCAGACCAGTTCCTTCAACTTCGCCTGGATGGCGTTGAAGTCAGGCAGGTCGCCGGGGCTTTCCAGCACTTCGGCATACTGGATCACGCCAGCTTTGTCGATGATGAAGGCAGAGCGCTTCGGCACGCCACCCATGATCAGGTTCTTGGCTGGCAGGAAGCTGTCATACGCAATGCCGTAAGCGGTGGTGATCTTGTGATCATAGTCGCTCAGGAGTTGCAGCGTGATGCCTTCTTTTTCAGCCCAGGCTTTTTGAGCAAATGGATTGTCACCACTGATGCCGATGACCTTGGCATTCAGAGAGGTGTAAGTATTGATGCTCTTGGACAGCTCGCAAAGCTCCGTCGTGCACACGCCCGTGAAGGCCATCGGCACAAAAAGGATCAGGATGTTCGTGGAGCCGATGTGCTCGGACAGCGTGAAAAGCTCGGGGCCATTGGCGCCAAGGGTGGTAACGGTGAAATCAGGAGCGGCAGTGCCGACAGAGAGTGCCATAGAGATAATAAGATTACGGGTGAACGCACCGGCGGGCGGCGCGCACGCATAGGAACGCGGCAGCCGCCAATGGTCAAGCCTGGGAATGAAAAGCCCGGATCCGCATCAGCTCACCGCAGCCAGCAGCTTCGGCAGCAGATCACAGATCTTCACCCGCTCCTGCTCACCACCATCGCGGTGCCGCAGCGTCACAGTATCCTGGAGCTCTGGGCCTTTTTCACCCAGAGTATCAAAGTCAATGGTGACACCAAACGGAGTCCCCACTTCATCCTGACGCGCATACCGGCGGCCAATCGAAGCCGTCTCATCATAAAAGACATTCATGTGCTTCTTCAGCAGGCCATACACCTCGCGTGCCTTGGCCACCAGTTCAGGCTTGTTCTTCAGCAGGGGGAATACCCCCACCTTCACCGGGGCCACCCGTGGATGCAGACGCAGCACGGTGATGACTTCCTTTTTGCCCTTCTCATCGGTCTTCTCCGTTTCATTGAACGCATTCGCAATGATCGCCAGCGCCATGCGGTCCAGACCGGCGGATGGCTCGATGACATGCGGCACATAGCTGCCTTTGAAGAGGCGCTCAAACCAGGCGCGCACATCCGCTTCCGGCATCGGCTCGCCCTTCACCTTGGACTTCTCAGCAGCCAGGCGTTTCTGGATCAGCGCTTCCTTCTGCTCATCGGTCAGCTTGACCGCAGCGTTTTTGAGGTCTTCATCGAAGACTTCCTGCGTCTTGCCGCTGGCGGTCTGATGGGCAGTCAAATCGAAAGCACCACGCGCGGCGATGCCTTCCAGCTCTTCCGTGCCGAAGGGGAAATCACAAAGGATGTCCACACAAGCGCGGGCATAGTGCGCCAGATCATCCGGCGTCTGCCAGTAATACTCCAGCACATCACCCAGGCCGATGCCTTCATAAAACTTCGTGCGCTGCGCCACCCAGTAACGGTGCCACATGTCCCAGCCCCAGTTCGGCTGCGGCTCGCTCAGGTCAGCACCTTCACTCCAGGCCGCGACCTCACCGCTGATGATCTCCACCGCCTCATCCGGCTTGATGAAAAACTCCAGTTCCATCTGCTCAAACTCACGGCTGCGGAAGGTGAAGTTTTTTGGCGTTACTTCATTGCGGAAAGCCTTGCCGATCTGGCAGACGCCGAAGGGCACCTTCATGCGGCTGGAATCGAAGACGTTTTTGAACTGCGCAAAGATAGCCTGGGCGGTTTCCGGGCGCAGATACGTCACATCGTCCTCCGTCGCCGTTGGTCCCAGATAGGTCTTCAGCATCAGGTTAAACGGACGCGCAGGTCCCAGCGCACCACCCGTTTCTGGATGAAAGTCCACGCTGCCTTCGATGGCGTCGCCCTTGGCCTCGCCTAACAAAGAGATCTCTTCCACCTTGCCCGCAGCTTCGCCTGCGTTGGAGGCAATCAGAGTGCGTACTCGCTTGCGGAAGCTTTCGATGTGCTCGCCCTTCTTCATCAGGACGGAGATCACACGGTCCAGCTTCCAGCCAGTCGGAGCCTCAGCTCCCGTGTAGTTCATGATCACCCCTTCCTGCGGGTCCACATGGTCCGCACGCACACGCTTGTTCGTCAGCGAGCACTCACGCATCAGGTCGGCAAAAGTGTCCACGTGACCGCTGGCCTTCCAGATCGCCGGGTTCATCAGGATACTTGCATCCAGGCCCAGCACATCCTCACGCTCACGCGTCATCGCATTCCACCAGGCCGTGCGCAGGTTCCGCTTCAGCTCCGCACCCAGCGGGCCGTAGTCCCACACACCGCCACAGCCGCCATAGATCTCACTGCTTTGAAAGATGAAGCCGCGGCGCTTGCAAAGAGACACGATTTTCTCCATGAGGGCGGTGTTGTTTTTGACGTCGGTGGACATAGGAAATAAAGGGCAGAAAAATCCCGCTCGCACCTGTCGTGACGACCACAATGGTGCCAATAGCGCAAACGGGCCGCTAAGGAGCGCGTGCCCAGCCATTTCGCAAGGAAAAGCTGGGGTCCGAGCTCCCATGCAGGGACGCTTCATCATCGCTCGGTCAGACAATGTGGAGTGAAATCAAAGTTCCGTTCTGCTCGCTCTTCATTCTCTCGGGTACGGTCAGAATTAAAAAGATACCTTTCTGCAAAAATCGTATTTAAGAGAACGTTCTTTTATACGATAATGATCATCGCTTCCGCTAAACCCTCGTTCCATCTTGATGCCATGCCTTCCCCCACCGGGGCAAAGACGCTGGCGCTCATTGACCTGCTGGCAAAACACCCTGCCGGCCTTTCTGCATCGGAGGCGACGAGGCTTTCAAACATCACCGGCAACCTGGTGTTTCGCATTCTCAAGACTCTCGTCGAGATGGGCTTCGCCATGCAGCGGGAGGATGACAAAACTTATACCCTGTCCAACCGCCTGCTAGATCTCTCCCGGCCCAAGGTGGGAGACCGCAGCCTCGTCTTATGCGCTCATGAAGCAATGCGAAGCCTGCGCGATGAAACAGGTGAAACAGCCCAGCTCACCATCGAATCAGGCGGCAAAGCCATGCTGCTGGAGCAATTTCGCGGCACACACGCCTTGCAGGTCTGTGGCCAGATCGGCATGCGCGTACCTCTCTACTCCTGCGCCCCCGGAAAGGCCATCCTCGCCTGGTGGAATCAAGAGAAGCGTGAAGAATGGTTTCGCGGCTGCACTTTGAAAAGCTTCACCCGCCACACCCTCAGCAAGCGCGCCGATCTGGAGCAAAACCTGGCTCAGACCCGCTCAAAGGGCTTTGCCGTGGATCTCGAAGAAGGCATCGAGGGCATCCGCTGCATCGCCGCCCCCATCCTGGATGAATACGGTTCTCCCGTTGCCGCCATCACTTTCATCGCACCCGTCAGCCGTATGCCGGATGCCAGTCTCGCCCCATTTGGCTCTCGCTGCATGCGTGCGGCTCAGGAGATCGAAAAACGTCTCCGTCTGTGATCGTTACCCACATGCTACCCCTCCTCCGCATGGCCCGTCTTTTCATCCTCCTTTCGACCACGGTCATGGCCCATGCCGCATTCTCTGCGGAGCCTGCCGCCAGTTCGATCCTGCCCATGCTTCAGCAGCATTGCATCCAATGCCACGGCAAGGATGGCAAGGTGAAAGGGAAAGTGGACCTGCGACCTTTGGAGTCAGCCAACGACGGACACCCACAGCCCGAACTGCTCACGAAAATCCTCAAAGCCGTCCAAGATGGCGACATGCCGCCGGAGGATGAACCCCCGATCCGAGACGAAGCCCGCCAGCAACTCATCGCTCATCTCGAGACCTGGCTGGCGGATAGCATCCGCACTAGCTCCATCTCCCCGCGCACTCCTGTGCGGCGGATGAACCGCTTTCAATACGGCAATGCCGTGGAGGATCTGCTCGAATTAAAAGTCGAGCTATTCGCCCTGCCGGAGCGCGTCGTTCGTGAGTATGGCGAATACTTTCAGCCCGCCTCCGGAAAAATGCCGGACACCTTGCTGGCGGGCAATCGTCCGTTAGGCAAATCCCAGCTCATCGCCCCCCGTCTCGAAGGCGTCGCCCCGTTCCCGCAGGATCTGCGCGCGGAGCATGGATATGATACACGGGGGGATCTCATCACGCTTTCCCCGCTGCTCATGGAGTCCTTCCTCACGCTCAGCCGCTCCATCGTGGACAGCCCGAATTTCGGACCCAAAACATCTCGAAAATGGAACCCATTGCTGGCCCCACCGCCTGCCCATAAATCAGCCGATAACGAATTGCGAAAACGCATCCGCCTGTTCCTCACCCGCGCCTTCCGCCGTCCGGTGGAAAAGTCCGTGCTGGAGCGTTACGTGGCCCATGCACAGGCCCGGCTGCAAGCAGGAGCCAGCTTCACCGAGTGCATGAAGGACGTCATCGCCGCCGCGCTCGTCTCACCCCAGTTTCTCTATCTCTACGATGGAGCCACCACCGGGGATAAGCCGGAGCCGCTGGATGATTACGAGCTAGCCTCCCGCCTCTCCTTTTTCCTCTGGGGCAGCCTGCCCGATGAAGAACTGCTGGCCGCCGCTGCCGCAGGCACACTGCGAAACCCCACCCAACTCACCGCCCAGGCCGACCGCCTGATGAATGACCGACGCATGAAACGCTTCTGCGACAGCTTTGCTGGCCAGTGGTTGAAAATCGAGCACGCCCTGGCCTCGGAACCGAAGAAAAAATTGTTTCCTGACTTCTACTTCTCCGTCCGCGCCACCAGCCACATGATGCTGGAGCCGCTGCTGCTTTTTGAGACGGTGTTCGTGGAGAACCGCAGCATCATTGACTTCATCCATTCGGATTTCACCTACCGCAGTGAGGCCCTCGCCCGCTTTTACCGGCACGAGCCGCAGCCCCTGCCGCTCACCCTTTTAATGAAACCGCAGGAGTTCCATCGCGTCCCCGTCACTAGCAAGCGCGATGGCGGCGTCATCACCAATGCCGCCGTGCTGACAATGACATCCAATGCCACGCGCACCCAGCCCATCACCCGCGGGGCGTGGCTCGTCGGCGTCATCTTCAATGATCCCCCACCGCCGCCTCCTGCCGATGTGCCACCGCTGGATGAAAAGGACGACCACGCCGGGGCTAAAAATCTCACGCTCCGCCAAAAGCTCGCCCTCCATCAGGAGCGCGCAGACTGCGCCACCTGCCATGCCCGGATCGACCCTTACGGCTTCGCCCTGGAAAACTACGATGCCGTCGGCCGCTGGCGCGAAGTTTACGAGCAAGGCCAGCCAATCGATTCTGCGGGCAAGCTCTTCAATAAACGCCCCTTCACCAGCATCGAAGAGTTCAAGGACGGACTCCTCGCTGAAAAGGACCGCTTCACCCGCGCCTTCGCCTCCCACCTGCTCGCTTATGCCCTGGGCCGTGAGGTCACCCCTGCCGATCAGGCCGCCCTGGATGGCATCGTCACCACCACTGCGGCGGATGGTTACCGCCTCCGCACCCTCATGCGGCAGATCGTTCTCAGCGAACCTTTTCAGACCAAGTACAATCCCGCCACACCGCCCGCCCGGTAACGGTTAACAGTAAGCCTAACTATATGATGCACACACGCCGCTCCTTCCTCCGCTGCGCCACCGGTGCCACGCTCGCCCTGCCTTTCCTCGAAAGCCTCCAGGCCGCAACGGCCCGGCCTGCGCAAAGACTCGCGGTTTTTTATGTCCCCATCGGCGTGGTGCGGCGGAACTTTTACCCTGGCGAGCAAGCCCTCGGCCTCGTGGACTTCAATGACAAAGAAGGCCAGAAGAAGTATCGGGAAAAGTTCGCCATCCGTCCCCCCGGTTTTTATCCGCACACCTTCACTCCCACCTTGCAGCCTCTGGAAAAGATGGCCAGCAAGATTTCCCTCATCACCGGCCTTGGCCGCGTGTGGCAGGACTCCAGCGATCCTCATGAACAATGCGGCAGTTGTTTCCTCAGTAGCCTCGCGCCCAATGAGGACAAGACACGCAAGATGCCGCAGGGCCGCTCCCTGGACCACGTCGTGGCAGAAAAGATCGGCACCGAAACCCCCTTCCGTACGCTCGAATTCAGTTGCAACACCCACCACGATAACAAGGAGTCTATCCACTTTGATAACATCTCCTGGTATGGCCCGGACTACGTCGCCCCCAGCATGCGCGATCCGCGCCTCGCCTATCGCCGCATGTTCGGCACCCAGGGCGGCGACCCGCGCCAGATTACGGATCTCGTCCTCGCGGATGCCCGCGACATGAAACGCCGCCTCGGCTATTCCGATCAGGAAAAATTCGGCGAATACGTCGAATCCATCCGCACCATCGAGCGCCAGATGGACAAGCTTTCCAGCCTGAAGGATGAACTGGACAAAATGAAGCTGGCAGAGCCCAGCGCCGCCTACATCCCGCGCGGTGAGCACATCCGCCTCATGGGGGATCTCATGGTCGCCGCCCTCCAGAGCGGCCTAACCAACGTTGCTACGCTCATGATCGGCCCCGAGCGCTGGGACACCCCGTATCTTTTCGAAGAAGTGTCCAAAGACCCGCTCAGCCATCACAAGATGTCCCACAATCCCATCGAGTATGCCCGGCAGCTTGAGCAGGTGGACGCATTTCACATGCGCCAGTTTGCCTATCTGGTGGAAAGGATGGACTCCATCCGTGAGGTGGATGGCAGCACCCTGCTTGATAACACCCTCTTCACCTACGGCTCCGGCCTCGGCGACGGCTCCACCCACCAATACGACCGCCTCCCCATCATCATCGTCGGCAGCGGCGGTGGCCGGATCAAAACCGGCCGCCATCTCCAATGCGCCGAAGGCACTCCCCTGGCCAATCTCTGGCTCACCCAGGCCACCGCTCTCGGCCTTTCCCGCGACCGCTTCGCCGACAGCACCGGCGTCATCCCGGAGATTCTAGGTTAACGCAGCACGCTAAACCGCTGTTTGGCAAAATCGCAGAGGCCTTCCGCACGTTTCTGCCAGGTTATCTCGGCGCAGCGGGCGCGGCTTTCTGCAACAGCACGTGCATAGGCGGAGGGATCATCAAGCAGGGCTACCGCCTTGGCCACAAACGCATCTGTGCTGTCTTCGCGGATGTAATGTCCCGCATCCGCAAGCACATCACGTACAGACGGAATGTCCGTGCCCAGAGCGGGAACGCCGTGGGAGAGATAATCCAGCGCCTTGACCGGGCAGGTGAGATGACGGTTGTAAAAAGTGTCCGCCAGCATCACCACCCCCAGGCTGGCTCGCTCGGCGAGCGCCTCATGCATCTTTGTTGGCGGCTGAAAGGAAACGGCGGAGATCCATTCCTGAAGACCGGCTTGCCGGGCGGTATCGGTGATCCTCCGCGCATCCTTTTCACCACCGCCCCAGAATTCCGTGCGGATGCCCGATTGGGCCAGAGCAATGGCGGACTTGCTCAGAAAGGCGACACCTTTCGTTCCATGCATATGACCGACGTAAAACACGGTACGTGCCCGACGTTTGACCTCAGGATCCGTTACCGGAAACGGTTTGGTGCCGAGGGGAGAGTAAACGGCAGGAACGCCAGGAAACAGGCCCTGATAGATCTTTTTCTGGTCACGGGTGATGCACACGAGGCCGCTGACAAACGGCAGCAGCAGCTTCTCCACCCACTTCCTTCTGTGAAAGGTAAATGGCACCGCATGCTGATGGTAGGACAGATCTGCGTAGAGATCATGCAACTCATAGAAGCCGCGGATATTCGGGAGCCGGGAGAGCCAGGCTAGATGCATCAGAAATCCGGACTCGCGGGTGAACACAGCCACGGGTCCTTTTTTGGCAAGCTGCATGATATGCCGACGGGCCTCACGGTAAAGCGGCGAGCTTTCATCCATGCCCCAGGATTTCGCGCGCTGCATGCGATGGATCTTGAGATCCGCATGGGCCTCCAGAGAATAAAAGTCACTGAGGTCGCGTTCGGTTTCCGTGCTCTCTCCAGCACTGACAAAGAGGTCTGATTGTACACCGATGGAGGCAAAGGAGTGGGCATTGTGAACCCCCACATTGACAATAGGGCCGGAGGACCGCCACTTGCCTTTGTTGATCCACACCACACGCATGGCCTCAGGCGCTGCCATGCCAGAATGGTTCCTACGGCACTCTGTAAAAAGGCCCGGACTTATCTTTGATCGGACCGATGCCGTTTGCAGTTTGTCCCACATTGCAGACTTTTCCCGCATTTCTATAAACCTTCAAATTACAGGATTGTCACCTGAATGAACGAGCAGTCATGGGAACCGTCATCAATACTGCTCATGAAGAGTTAGCCGTCGATAAATCGATGAAGATATGAACTGCCCAAAAATTCTCCGCACACAAGATGTCGGACTTGGTTTTGCTTTGACCATGTGGGGAACGAAGGCCGCTGCGGGGCTGTCTGCTTTCTCCCGCGCTACGCCCTATGGCGGCTCGAAGTATTGTCAGCTCTGGATTCTATGACACAGCCTCCTCCTCGCAGGCTGCCGGGAATGATCTTGGCGATGCTGCAAACACTCGCCGCAGTCCTGCTGGTGTTTGGCATGTACCGGCTGTTTAGAGCGCCGGTGGGCGGATGGTTGCGGGCTGATTATGACAGTTCATCATTTTTGTTTTCGGCCCTGCTGAAAAATGTGACGAACCTTTCCTTTTGGGGCAGCATGCTTCTGGCTGCGGGATTTGCCTGGGCGAACCGGAAACAGCGCGCATGGGGAGAGTTGCTGCCCGGCGGAAGGATGCATTGGGTGGTCGCCGGGTTGATCGTTGTGCTGGCCTGGACCGGCGGTCTCTACCCGTATAACTTTTTCTTTGGTCAAGCGCACTGGATGGATCGCACCGCGATACTCTTGCTCGGCCTGGCCGCATGGCGGTTGCCTGCTTTCTTTCCGCTCCTGCTGTATGCAGTGATGGTGTCTTATCTCCAATGGCGCGTGCAGCCCTTGACCGATGCGGAATTTACCAATCGGAAACTCGTGCTGGATATGGCATGGGTGCTCTGCGCTGCCGGTCTGGCCCGGCCTGTCATTCAGCGCTGGCTACCGCGGGCGGTCTATGCGGGGACGCTCGCGCTCCTCAATGCATGTCTGATTCACTATTGGATCCCCGGCTTGGCAAAGCTGAAGATCGGCATGCATCACCTGGACTGGCTCATGAACGATGAGCTCTTTAATCTGACCGCCTCCACCTGCGTGTATGGATGGACCGCATTTTGGAATCAGGAGCAGCTTTCCCTTTTCCTTGAGACAGTCGTCCCGTTCGGCTTGCCCTTAAAACTGTTCGTGCTCATAGTGGAACTGGCTCTGGTAACAGCCTTTTGGAGCCGTCGTTGGTTTGTTTGCCTCTCACTCGGCCGGGTCATGTTGCATGCAGGCATCTTCGTCTGCTCTGGAGACAGCTTCTGGAATTGGATCCTTCTGCAACTGGCCGTCACCATGGCATTCGTTGAGTGGCCATCACGGAAAAAAGACCTCGTTTCGGCAGCGCCGGAAACAAGCCGCACCGGTCCGGCGGCCCCAGTAGCACTGCCGTTTTTCTCCTGGCAGACGGCCATCGTAGCGGCGGCTAGCTTGCTGCTGACGGCAAACTCGCACATGGCCAGCAACCTCGCCTGGTTTGATTCCCAGCTCACTGAGCGGTACAATTTTTATGCCGTGATGCAGGACGGTCGGCGGCTTTACATCAACCCAGACTTCTTTGAACCCTATGAGTTCGCCTTCATCCAGTCGCAGTTTCATTACTTTCATGAAAAACAGCCTGAAAAAATCCTGACGCGTACCTTTGGCGCCATCCATGACGCGAAGGTCGCCCAGGAAGTTCGCCAGGCCAGGACACCAGAGCAGATGCGCTTGATGATCGACAAGCACGGCAAGGAGGTCCGGGATCCCAAACGGGTCGCAGCCTTTAGCGTTTTTCTCAACCGTTGGTTCAGTCACTACTGGACATGGGAGGGCCAGGCCTCCCGGACACTCCACTTCCTCTCACCGCCGCTGCATGCCTATGTCTTGTCGAAAGCGCCACCGGAGCAAACTTATCATGGAGAGAAAGGGGTGCTGCGGATCCAGATCGAATTTGAAAGAACCTTTTTTGATGGTCAAAACTTCCGCGAAATGGACAAGCGCATCGTTCACGAAGTCTCTCTGACTGATCCCGCGTCAACTCGCAGCGAATAGTGCGGCCAGAGATGGGGCCTGCCATATTCTGCCGCTCAAAAGGTACAGTCTTCTTTGCAGGCGCCTGAAAAAACAGCATCTTCCCTGCCGAACACTACTGGCCCCCCTGCCCGCATCATCGAGTGGAGAGCGGACACTCCTATCCACATCATCAAACCGCAGCGCAGCCGCTTAAAATCCAAGCCAGCCCACCACCCATGAAAACCCACGGCTCCGCCACCACCTTCCAAGTCTCCAACGTCGCCACTGCCCTCGCCTACTACACCGGCGTGCTCGGCTTCACCGAGCGTTTCCGTTTTGGCGATTACGCAGGCGTCCAGCATGGGGAGGTTCAGATCCATCTATCCGGTCCAGCAGCCACCAACAAAAAGCAAATCGGTCAGGGCAGCATCTACATCTTCTGTGATGACTGCGATGCCTACCATGCGGAAATCACCGCCAAAGGAGCCCACATCCAGGCACCCCCGCGCGACTATGATTATGGCATGCGCGACTTCGTCACCGAAGACCCCGATGGAAACCTCATCGCCTTCGGTCAGGAAGTGAAAGCGTCATAAGCTCTCGACAAAGCCTCTAGGTTACTCCGCCCCATCCATCGTCTCAGCTCTTCCCAGAGGCCTCACACCCGTGCCTACCGTCTTCGTCAGGCTGTCGCCAAGCTGCTGGCGGAAGTCCTCGGCCAGCTTTTGCAAGCGCTCCACCACCTCCGGGTGCGCAGCACTCACATCGGTGGTTTCGCCCAGGTCATCTTTGAGGTTGAACAAAGCCAGCGTCTGCTCGGCCACTTTGTAACCGTGACGCGTGGCGATGCCTTCAATGCCGGATTGCGTGATGGCCGCAGGCTTCATGTTCTCCCAGTTAGACGGCTTGCCATCCAGACCCGGCGTCTCGTGCGGGGTGATGAATGGATGAGCAAAGTGCAGCTTCCAATCACCACTGCGGATGGCCTGCAATTCGCCTCCGGCATACACAGCAATGGCTTCATGGGGACTTTTCGCACCCTCCTTGCCTAACAAAAGATTCATCACATCCTTGCCATCCAGAGTTTTGGCAACAGGTGCCGAAACAGCAGGCGTGCCCGCAGGCGCAGCCGTGACGGGGACGGCAGCGCCTGCCGGCGTGGTGGCTGGCTGGCTTTCAGCAGCAACTTCTTTCGTTTCCGCCACCCCTTCCCCCTGCTCCACAGGGACAGGTGGAGTCACTGATCCGGCCTCATCATTCCAGGCCATAAAAGTGGGCATCAGGTCCATGGCGGTCAGCACCTCATCATTCACCTTTCCAGCAGGCACATGACCTGGCCAGAGCGCGATGAAAGGCACCCGCACACCACCATCATAGCTGGTCAGCTTGCCCTCGCGCAAAGGCGCGGCATTGCCCGCATAGTTGCCATAGCTGAGGAACGGCCCGTTATCCGACATGAAAATGACCAGCGTATTGCCCGCCACCCCGGCCTGCTCCACAGCGGCCAGGATCATGCCCACGCTCCAGTCCAGTTCCTCCACCACATCAGCATACAATCCGTGAGGTGACTTTCCCTTGAACCGCGCAGAGGCGAAAATGGGCACATGCGGCATGATGTGCGGCACATAGAGGAAGAAAGGTTTCTTCTCATTGCGGCGGATGAAGCTGACGGCCTTCTCCGTAATGCGGCGGGTGAAGAGACTCTGGTCCGGGTCCGTCGCCTCCACCTTTTCATTGTCATAGACCGGCAGCGGCGGCATCTCCGCAGCCAGGGATGGATGATACTTGCTGTTATCGTTGGAATACGGAATGCCCCAGAATTCATCAAACCCATGCTTCATGGGATGAAACATCGCCGCCGTGCCCAGATGCCACTTGCCATGAATGGCAGTCGCGTAGCCGCGCTGCTTGAACAGTTCCGGCATCAGGAATTCATCTGGGTGGATGCCTTCCAGACTCGTATGATTCAGCGCACCCTGCATGCCCACACGGTTGGGGTAACAACCCGTCATCAGTGCAGCACGTGAGGCGCTGCATACCGCCTGCGCCACCGTGAATGAGGTAAAACGCGTCCCCTCCGCCGCCATACGATCCAGAAAAGGCGTGCGTATGGTCTTCGACCCATAACAGCCAATGTCCGAATAACCCAAGTCATCCGCCACGATGAGGATCACATTCGGTTTCAGCGATGCGGCCGCCACATCAGCAGGCAGCACCACCTCCACCGGTACAGGCGCAGCCTCTTGGGCCAGAGACAGACTGGAAAACAGGAAAGAGAGGAATAGCAGGCGCATGGGATAAGTACAGTGGGCACTCCTGCCCGCTTGGTTGGCGGCGCAGGATATTGGAGGAGATAGCACCACCAGCTTTCGCCGCAGTGCTGTCGGGTGAACGACGAGAACTATCGGCGAATTGCGCTGAAGTGTCTGGCAGACGCAGCCAAATCAGCCAGCAGGCGTGAGCACCACTTTGAGCAGACCTTCCTTGTTATCATAGAGGCGCTTAAACCAGCCTGCGCCTTCTTCCAGCGGGACCACGGCGCTCAACAGCGGCTCCACCTGGATGCTGCCGTCTTCGATGCGGCGGATGGCCTCTGGATATTCGCCCGCGCAGGAGCAGGAACCGCGGATCATAATCTGGCGGGTCACCACTTCCTGGAGGGGAAACGGCGTGCTGGCCTGGAGATTTCCCACCAGGATCACCTGCCCGCCTTTGCGCACACAGCGAATGGCCAGATCCACCGGTGCCGCAGCACCCACCACTTCAAAGCTCGCATCCGCGCCATCACCACCCGTGATCTCACGCAGGTGCATGGCCAGGTTTTCCTGCTTGGCATTGAAGGCATCGTCCGCTCCCAGAGTCTTGGAAAGCTCCAGGCGCTTGTCATCCAGATCCACCGCGATCACGCGCTCCCAGCCACGCGCCTTCAGCGCCTGGATCACCAGCAGGCCGATCAACCCGGCACCAATCACAACGGCGACTCCACCACGCACATCTTCATGATCATGTCCGCAGGCTTCACCCTCTGCGTGTTCATGACCTTCGTGGTCATGCCCGCAGGTTCCACAATCCCCATCACCGCATTCATCGGCAAAGGCTTCCCCCACCTCGATTCCATCGGCCAGATTCACCGCATGCAGCGCAATGGCCACAGGCTCAGCAAAGGCAGCCTTTTCATAAGAGAGCGACTCCGGGATATGATACAGAATGCGCTCCGGCAGGACGATCTTTTCCGCAAAGCAACCATGGCGGCGGTAGCTGCCGGGGGACACGCCAAGAACCTTGCGGTCTGGGCAAAGATTCACATAGCCGGCCTGGCACTCTTCACACTCACCGCAGTATTCCGTGGAGTCAAAAGTGACACGCTCGCCCACTTTCCAATCCGTCACGCCTTCGCCCACTTCGATGATTTCGCCCGCTGCCTCATGGCCCATGACGATAGGCATCTGGCGGCGGCCACTGCGGCCATCCATGCCATGAATGTCACTGCCGCAGATGCCGCAGGCCTTGATCTTCACCAGCACCTCCCCCGCACCCGGCGTCGGGTCCGGGAAGGCTGTGTCATAATTAAACTCAGAAGGGGCAGTGAGGACGAGGGCGTTCATGGTCAGTTGGTTCGGTAAAGAGCATGAAAAGGCCACGCCTTCCAGCAAGCACGGATTGGCCGATACAGAACGAACTTTCTAGAGCGCTGAAGTGCTCCTCAACAGAGAGCAGCCAAATGTCGCCGTAGCGAAATGTGCGTCGGGTAAGAAAACCCATTTTATATCCCGTGAGGCTCGGGAGTAGGATTGGCCAATAAGCAATGTAAAAATAATTTTCCTTTTTAGATATTTTTGTGATTAAGAATAAGGTTTTAGAAGAATAAAACGCCCATATTTTCCATCATGGGCGATAATATAGTGCATGATAGAAACCAATCGAGCATCGTCTAACCTTCAAAATCAATACATTACAAGGAGGACGAAGCCGAGACAAAGGAATCCGTTTTTCCTTTACCTGGTAGTCAGCCTTTTCGCCTTGATGGCGCTGCCAGCAGTGGCCCAGGTGCCCACCAGCACCCTTTACATTTTAACGGATAACAATGAGTTGGCCACCACCACACTCAACGCACCGGAGAATGTCTCCACACCCCTCGCCATTGCAGGTTTGCTGGAGGGTGACAAGCTTGTGGCCCTGGATGTGCGTCCCCAAAATCAGAAACTGTATGCCCTGGGTGTCAACTCAGACAACTGCACCATTCGGTTATACCACATCACCCCTTCACTGAATGCCCCGGTAGCCACTCCCGTGGGCCTGGGCGGTACCTTGTCCACTGGTGAAGCGACGATTTATTTTTCGGATACCACGTGGTCCATGGACTTCAATCCCGCGACGGACACCCTGCGAGTAGTCAACCAAGAAGACGATCTAAACTTCCGGATGAATCCGAATCGCGGCACCCTAGTGGACAGCAGTGAAGATTCAGGAAACAACCCCGACGGCTACATCCATCAAGACAACATTCATGAATTTGAGCCACCGCCGCATATTTGGGGCATCGCCCACACAAACAACCAGCCTAACAGTGGCACGGTAACCACCCTTTACACCCTCCAAGTTAACTCGGGCACTCTCAACATCCAGAACTCACCTGATTCAGGCAAACAGACCCAGCAATTGCAGGTGAGGGAAAGCGACACGGCCCTCAACTTCACCAGCGTGGGTGGTTTCGACATCGTCCCTGGCACTAATGCAGATGAATCAAACGGACCCGTATCGAACGGTGTGGCTTATGCCGTGCTGCGCGTAGGCGAGACCTCGAAGCTTTACCAGATCATCATTGACCCGACAGCCGCAGGCGTCAACGCCCTAGGCGATCTGAATGCCATCAGCATTGCTGTGCGCACATCTCTCAGCAGCGCCGTCGGCCTCAGCTCTGAAGGAATGTTTTTGACCCGGTTTGATCCCCTAACGGAAGACCAAATTTACGCCAGCCTCATCACCGGTGTCGCGGAGTCAGAAACGATGGTCGCAGTGGCCATGCGGCCTAGCACTGGCCAGCTATACGGCCTCGGCGTAAACCCATTGTCAAATACCGCGACTCTATACATCCTGGAGCCACTGACCGGCATCGCCTATCCAGTAGGAACGCCCGGCCAGATTGCTTACCTGGACAAGGGAGGAAATGCCATCCCATTGCCCGCCACCCCTCTAACCTACGACATGTCCATCAATCCAGTCACGGATGAGCTACGCATGGTCAATGGCAACTTGAATCTCCGGGTCAGCATGGCCGGAACACCGATTGACGGAGACTATGGCGAAGATACCCCCATCACTGGCAACAATCCTGATGGCCCCATCAATATTGAGGGAACACCCGCGACGGCCAAAAGCATCGCTTATCGATACAGCCTGGATGATGCCGAATCGGCCACCCTGTATTCTTTCAATGCGGATAATCACTCGCTGAACATTCAGAGTCCTGAAAACCAGGGCAGCCAAAACTATGTCGCGGAACTGACTGATGAGGAATCCCCTATCAACTATACCCTGCTGGGATTGGACATCCCCGTTGGCTCCCCCAATGGCTACTTCTTTGCCAATAAGTTGGGCGCTGTCTTTCTGTTCAAAGTAGATCTGGCTACGGGCGCAATCAATCATCTGCGTGGCACCAATTATGGTTACTACGCGGGCTTGGCCGTCTTTGCCATAGCCGAGGCTCCCTCAGTGGCCGTTGCCGACGCTGAAAATGTGACCAACACGGGTGCTACCCTCAGCGGCCGAGTGACTGAAGACGGCGGACAAGCCGTGACCCGTCGCGGGTTTGTGTATAACCTCAAATCCTCCCAGACCACTCCTGTGATCGGTGGCAATGGTGTGACTGAACTTATCGAGCAAGACGAAATAGCCCCCTTCGATACCTTCAGCGAAGACGCCTCAGGCCTGAGTCAAAGCACAACTTATACCTACCGCGCCTATGCCGAGAATAAAGCAGGCATCACCTACTCCGAGACAGCCGAGTTCACCACAGTGAACCCGGCCTCCGTGGATTTCGAAGACGTAGCAGTGGGTGGCGTATATGATCTGGAAATACCCCTTGCTGAAGGCAATACCATTACCGCCAAGGGTCTGCCTCCCGGCCTGAAGCTGAACTCCCGCACCGGCGTCATCACCGGCCGCGCCAGCACCCCGGGTGTGTATCAGGTCATCATTACCGTGACGGCTCCCGGCAATGTAAAATCCACATCCATCAATACCTTCACCGTCCAGGCTTTGCCGAGGACTGCCGTGGGCACCTTTGTCGGTTATGTGGAGACGGAAGAAAGTGGCGTCACTGAAGGCATGGGCGGCCGTCTGGATGTGACGACCACCACCAAGGGCAGCTTCACTGTGAAGCTGACCCGGGCCAGGACGACCCTCAGCAAAACAGGTTTCCTTACCAGCAACCTGGTGGACGCACCTGAGATTGAGACCACCTTGTCGGACGGCACGTCGATTGACCTTTCCCTGACCGCCTCAAACACCGTCGAAGGGGGCGTGTTCTTAGGACCTCATGCAGCCAATGTCGTCGGCTGGCGCAAGACGTTTGACCGGGTGCTCTTCCCTGCTTCCGAGCAGATGGGCTACTACACCGTCGCCATCTTGAATGATCCAGGTGATTTTGATAATGCCGACGTGCCCAAGGGCAGTGGTTTTGCCACCATCCTCATTGGCGTGGACGGCAGCTACAAGCTGGTAGGCAAAGCCGCAGACGGCAGTGCCATCACCACCTCGGCCTTCCTGGGCACCACCGGCCAGATGATGGTCTTCTCTCCGGTTTATAGCAAAGCAGGGTCCATCTCCGCATTCCTCTCCCTCAAAACGCATGCTGATGGCAACTATGCTGACAATAGCATCGATGGCACACTGCACTTGAACAAAACGGTCACGACTGGGCGTGCTTACAAGGCGGCTCTTACGAACGTCTTACTGGAAGTTCAGGGCATGTACATGGCCCGTGCTGCCTCAGGCGGTTTCGTCCTGGGCCTGCCCTCCAGCACCAGCGTTTCGAGTTTAGTCTTCTCTGAAGGCGGCATTGATGATACCAACATCAATCCTAGCCTCTATGGCGGCATCTCTTTCTCCGCCGCAACACTAAAAGCCACCGTGCCTACTGCTGGCAGTATAAGCAACCCCACCCGCACGGCACTGACTCTCAAGGCAGCCAGTGGCAGCTTTACCGGCAGCTTCAAGCTGGTGGATGGCTCCCTGACTCGGACCGTGACTTACCAGGGCATGCTGGTCCGCATGAACAGTGGGGATACCATCGCCAGCGGCTACTTCCTGCTGCCACAGATCCCTGGCGTGGGTCAGACAATCCGCAACTCTCCGATCCTTTCGGGGCGTGTCCAATGGGTCAATGGAAATCCCAGCCTGGTTCAGGATGACTGATATTCAGAACGGCATTTGAAAGGCCTGGATCTCGACTGAGACATCCTGGACCGATCATCCTTTCGCCCCCTGTGCGCCTCGCAGCGCCAGGGGGCGTTTTGTTTCCAAAGGGCGGCTTAGCTTTCTTCTTCCACCGGATTCGTCAGGGATCCAATGCCTTCGATCTCGATGGTGACGGTATCGCCCGCTTTCAGAAAAAGCTGGGGCTTGCGGGCCATGCCGACACCCTGGGGCGTACCAGTGAGGATGACCGTACCGGGCAGTAAAGTGGTGCTGGCACTCAGGAAGGCGATGACGGTGGGCACGTCAAAGATCATGTCGTTGGTGTTCCAGTCCTGCACGGCTTCGCCATTGAGGATGGTCTTAATGCCGAGGGCGTTTGGATTGGGAATCTCATCCTTGGTGACAAGGACGGGGCCCAGGGGGCAGAAGGTATCGAATGTCTTGCCACGGCACCACTGACCGCCACCACCGTTTTTCTGCCAGTCGCGGGCGCTGACGTCGTTGGCGCAGGTATAACCAAGAACATAATCCAGGGCATTTTCTTTGCTGACGTTTTTGGCCTTCTTGCTGATGACCACGGCCAGCTCGCATTCATAGTCCACCATGTCACTGCGCAACGTGCGCGGGAGCTGGATGGCATCGCCCGGATTCTGTACCGAGGCCGGAGTCTTCATGAAAAGGATGGGATGCTCCGGGATCGAGGCTCCGGTTTCCTCCGCATGGAACTTGTAGTTCAGGCCGATGCACAGGATGGACACTGGCTGCACAGGGGCCAGCAGCTTGACCACATCGGCCACGGTTTCCGTTACGCGATAGTCGCCAAAAATATCACCTTCAATGGTGAGGGCTGAGCCGTCGGTTTGCTGGGAGGCGTAGGCGATGCGGCCTGTGGAATCAGAATAACGAATGATTTTCATGAAGGGAAAGGAGAGAGAAACAAGTACGGGGCCTGGAGGCAAGTTTAACGATCAACGGCGGTTGAATGCCACGCAGTCTTCATAGCGGGCACTGGTGCCACCGAACATGTCCAAGGCACTGCCAATGGTGCCATCCACCCGTCCATGACTGAGGGTATCCAGACGATGCAGATCCTCCAGATGCCGGATGCCACCAGCATAGGTCATGGGGATAGGACTGTGCTCCCCCAGGAAAGGAACGAGCGCTTCATCCATGCCCTCGCACTTGCCCTCCACATCCACGGCGTGAATGAGGAATTCGGCACAGCAACTGGCCAGGTGTTTCAGCGTTTCAGGCGTTACATGCAGATCCGTGAGGGTCTGCCAACGGTTCATCGCGACGGTCCAGCCACTGGCGGAGGCCTTGCAGCTCAGGTCAATGACGAGGCGTTCCCGCCCAGCTGCGGCGACCATTTTTTGCAGGCGCGTTTCAGAAAACGTTCCATCCGTTTCAAACAGATAACTGGTGACGATGACGTGGCTGGCCCCGGCTTCCAGGTATTCCGCCGCATTGCATGGACGAATACCGCCGCCCACCTGAAGACCGCCCGGATACGCAGCGAGTGCGGATTTCGCAGCAGCCTCATTGCCGGGTCCCAGGAGAATAACATGGCCGCCCGTAAGGCCATCGGCCTGATACGTTTGTGCGAACCAAGCGGGGTCGCGATCACTGACGAAGTTCGTTTTCAGGCCACCGCCGGAATCGCTGAGACTGGAGCCCACGATCTGCTTCACTTGGCCATCATGGATATCAATGCAGGGGCGGAAACGGGTCATGGGGGAGAGTTTTCAAATTTTCCCCATTGGGGGATTTCTGCGGTTAACAAATTGATTATCAATGAATTTCGATGGGGATTCAGTTCCCCATGATTTCCCCAAGGGGGGAAGGATGGGGAAAGAGGAGTCATGGAATCGAGGCGAGGCAGGCTGACGTTTGATGCATGATTCAAGTGTGCCTCAGAGGCGTAAACGATGCTGGCTGGAATGGGTAATATCGTGGATGGCCGGGGTGGGTGCAAGTGGAGGGAGGTTGAGTTTGAGCGATGAGTGAAGCGTCAAAAACGTGTGTTTTGGATGATGCCGTGTGTTTGTGAGGCTAATGAGTCCGTCAACGGCTATCCGGTCTGGCGCGTCCTGCGGGCTTGCTTTCTGTGTAAAAGTGGAGTTCAGAGTCCGTTGCTTTAAAAACAACCATGGAATCAATCGAGATCGCGCGCCTGTGCGCCAAGTATGCCGACGAGAAGAAGGCTGAAAACATCCTGCTGCTGGACCTGCGCGGCCTGTCCCCTGTGACGGACTTTTTTGTCGTCGTCACCGCCAGCTCCAACCCCCAGCTCCGCGCCGTCCGCGACAACATCGTGGATGAACTCCGCGACAAACACGAGCAGCGCCCGATCATCAGTGACGGCACCTATGAAAGCCAGTGGTTGATCCTCAACTACCCGAACGTGCTCGTGCATGTGCTGTCTCCCGAGAAGCGCGAATACTACGCCCTGGAAGAACTGTGGGGCGATGCCCCCAAGCTGGACTGGAAGGATACGGAACCCGTGGGTGCCCCCGTGCCACGCGTGAAGAAGCCGAAGGTGAAAAAAGCAGCCGTGAAGAAAGCCCCTGCCGCCAAGAAAGCTCCGGCGAAGAAGGCCGCTAAAAAAGCGGCGACTAAGAAAGTGGCGAAGAAGAAGGCTGAGTAGATTTTCCCGCGACTGATGTTTTGATCTGGCCTGCTCCCCACTGGGGGCAGGCTTTTTGTTGGGAAGGATGGATGGAGAGATGACCATTCACCGGCCATGGTGCACCCAGGGCTCCTCACCTTGGCCTCTCCTCAGTGAGAGAGGGAACGCGCAGTGATCTTTCGGAAGCCTATACCGATGAACCTACTTGCCGGCCATTCTGAAGACTTCGGGGTGGTCCAGGAGCACGGCTTTCAGAAGCTTGACTTCGGACTCCCGTGAACTGCCGATCCATGTGGCCTGTTCAATGACCTTGCGACCACCGATGGTCCCAGCAATGACCAAGCCGGTCAGATGGGTGCCCAATATCGAGGGATGGGTACCGTCTTCAGAATGGAGAACAAGGTCCGGATAGGTTTCCCTGACGAGCTTCCAAAAGTCCCCAACGGGGCTGATCAAAAGGTTAGCTTCTGGAATCTGCTGGAGCACTTCATTCACAGCCTCCGCGTTTTGCTGGCGGATGCGGGAATGGGCGTCACTGGAGCTGCCGCCGGTAAGAAAGGCATCGCTTTTCTGCTGCTCCCACAGTCTTTCGTGGCGGGCCCAGACCTGAAAATCAACCACCAGCATCCGGGGATTGGCCTCACGGGCGGCAACGACAAGCCTGTTCAAGCCGCTGCGCATCATCCGCCTGGCTTCTTCATTCACGGCGGAGATGGCGGACACGATGCTTTGCTCCTGCACGACCAGGACATCCCAGGGCCGACCGTCAGGTGCCCCCTGTTTGAGCAAAGCCATGGCCTGGGCATCGGAGGCGTGCTCGGCGAGCTTGTACCCTCCTTGAGTGTAGCTGCCGATCTGCGGCTCCAGAACCTGGGAGGATCTTAATAAAGCAGCCACCACTTCAGGGAGTTCGTTGCCATACGTGTAACTGTTTCCGAGAAACAGGATGCGGACGGAAGGTGCTGTGCTTTGAGCCCGGCTTGAAAAGGGGCAAATCAGCGATGCCAGTCCAGCCTGGATGATCTTACGTCGGGACCAATGGGAGGATGGGACGGCATTCATGATTCTAAAGCTGCGGCAAATAACCGGTGGAATATGAACCCGACAAAGTTAGGGAATCAAAACAAATCTGGTTGGCCGCTGACGGGGGGGATGAGGCCGAGCTTGCGGTAGGCGGCGGGCATGGCGACGCGGCCGCGGGGGGTGCGTTTGACGAAGCCTTGCATGACGAGGTAAGGCTCGTGCACGTCTTCCAAAGTGGAGGCGTCTTCGCTGACGGAGACGGCGATGCTGCCGAGGCCGACGGGGCCGCCATCGAATTTATGAATGAGGGCTTCGAGGAAACGCTTGTCCATTTCATCCAGTCCGGTTTCATCAATGTCGCGCATGGTGAGGGCCTGGCTGGCGACGGCTTCGGTGATGGTGCCCTGGGATTTGACCTGGGCGTAATCGCGCACCCAGCGGAGAAGGTGATTGGCGATGCGGGGGGTGCCACGGGAGCGGCGGGCGATCTCGGAGGCACCGGCGGGGTCCATCTCCACCTTCATGAGGCGGGCGCTGCGGAGGAGGATGTGTTGGAGTTCCTCGGTGGTGTAATAGTCCAGCCGGTTGGGGATGCCAAAGCGGCTGCGCATGGGCGCGGTGAGCATGCCTGCGCGGGTGGTGGCCCCGACGAGGGTGAAGGGGGGGAGGTCAATGCGGATGGTGCGGGCTTTGGGGCCCTGATCAATGATGATGTCCAGCCGGAAGTCTTCGATGGCGGGATAGAGGTATTCTTCGATGCTGGGGTGAAGGCGGTGGATTTCGTCAATGAAGAGGATGTCCCGCTCCTGAAGATTGGTGAGGATGCCTGCGAGGTCCCCTGCTCTTTCGATCTGTGGGCCGCTGGTGGTGTGGAGCTTTGAGCCGACGGCATTGGCGATGAGATTGGCCAGGGTGGTCTTCCCCAGGCCAGGGGGGCCGCAGAGGAGGGCGTGATCCAGGGGCTCGTTACGCATCTTGGCGGCCTCCACCATGACGAGGAGGTTTTCCTTCACCTTGGTCTGGCCGTGAAATTCATCGAAGTCTGCGGGACGCAGAGCCAGATCAAAGGGCGAGTCGGCTTCGTTGAGGGTGGGGTTCACAGGTAGTCGGATGCTCTTTTTAACGCCTGATGCCGCGTTCCGCAACGAAAGGATGTGCTGATGAACACTGGATTTTGCTCGATGCGCGAAGCGTCCTGGAGTGCGGTGTAGAGAGGCAAGGGGCAAAGCCTTGCCTCGGCAGCACCGCTTCCACCGGAGCAGAAAGGTCTGCGAACGCCATCACGCGCGTTGGGTCCCTCCTCCGCTCAGTCTCGCTCGTTGTGAGGCTATCCCCCGCCCGCAAGAGCGGTGTCGCGCTTGAGCGCTTCCCGCCGCACTCCAGGACGCTTCGCGACTTCGGTTACAGCTTAAACTTGGGGCACTGGCCCATGAAGGCGCGGGGATTTTCCCAGGCGACGCGCTGGATCATCTCCGGTGTCCAGCCGCGCTGGCGCATGGCCTGCATGGTCTTGGGCACGGCGAGGGGATCACTGATGCCCCAGTCGCAGGCGCTGTTCATCCAGATGCGCTCGGCATGACGATGCTCCAGCATGTCGATGGCGCGGTGGGGGGTGCATTTGCTTTCTGGATACAGGGTGATACCGGCCCAGAATCCGTGGTCTAGAACGTGGTCGATGGTGTGTTCTTCGACGTGGTCAATGATGACGCGGGAGGGATTGATGCGGGGGAAGTTTTTGAGGGAATCGACGATGAGGCGGGTGCCTTTCAGTTTGTCCTCAAGATGGGGGGTGTGGATAAGGACGAGCTGGTCGTGATCCTGGGCGAGCTGGACGTGCTGCTCGAAGATGTGGAGCTCGTTGCGGCTGTTTTTATTGAGGCCGATCTCGCCGATGCCGAGGACGCCGGGCATATCCAGAAACTGGGGGATGAGGGCGATGACATCCTCCGCCAGCTTCATGTCCTCCGCCTCTTTGGGATTGATGCAGAGCCAGGAGTAATGCTGGATGCCGAAGCGGGCGGCGCGCTTGGGTTCGTATTCGGTGATCTGGCGGAAGTAATCGTAAAACCCGTCGGCGGAGGCGCGGTCGAATCCGGCCCAGAAGGCGGGCTCGCAGATGGCCTGGCAACCGGCGATGGCCATGCGCTCATAGTCATCCGTGGTGCGGCTGACCATGTGGCCGTGGGGTTCGATGTAGTTCATGCGAAGGGGAAAAGAGACTGGGGCGGCGGTGAAGGCGGTGGTGTGATGGACCTGAGGAAGGGATCAGGCTTTGAAGGCTCCGATGGCGCCCTGAGTGGTGGCTTTTTCGATGGGCTGGAGGCTGGGGTCACTGAAGCTGAGGAGGACTTCCTGCGCGCGACGCGGCTCATCGAGCGAGAGGAGGGCGAGGGCGTTTTTGAGGGCCTGGACGCGGAAGTCATCCTGCTGACCGGCACGCTGGACACGGTCCAGGAAAGCGGCGAGGTCAATGAGCTTGCTACGCGAATCCATGAACCCGAGGTCCACGAGATTGACGGTTGAAGGAGGTGTCCAGTCTGGCATGGGGGAATTTAGGGCGGGTTTGGAAACTGGCAAGGATGAGGGGTGGGGAGGTTGGTGATGCTCGGTGTTGGTTGCTTGGTGCTCAGTGCTCAGTGCTCAGTGCTCAGTGCTCAGTGCTCAGTGCTTGGTGCTTGGTGCTTGGTGCCTTGCGATGGCGGGGGATTGCAAGGAGCAAACGGGGTGTCTGGGATGGACGGCGCGGGCAGGAGTGCCCACGGTACTGGGCAACATCCACTTTACAGGATGGGGCTCCGGGATACTGACATCGGATGGCTACGAAGAAATCTGCGCGCAAGACGGCTCCGCTGAAGGAGATGGCTCCGGAGGAGATCGGGGAGTTTGTGGGGAGGCGGGTGAAGAAGCTGCGGACGGACCGAGGATGGTCACTGGAGGAGCTGGCACAAGTCAGCGGGGTGAGCCGGTCGATGCTGAGCGAGATCGAGCGGGAACGGGCGAACCCGACGCTGACGGTGACGTTTCGCATCGCGCGGGCCTTTGGGCTGAGCCTGCAGGAACTCATCGGCAGTGTGGAGATGCAGGCGGCGAAGATCCAGGTGATCCGCAGCCGGGACCGGGGGCAGGTTTTCCGCTCTGACAAGCAGTGTGAGATCCGCACGCTGTCACCGCTGAATTTGGAAAAGGATGTGGAGTTTTATGAATTGAAACTGCGGGTGGGCGGGGCGCTGAGAAGCCAGTCCCACTTCGAAGGGACGCGGGAATTTTTGACAGTGGAAGAAGGCTGTGTGCGGGTGGAATCTGACGATGCGGTGGAGGAGCTGGGCAAGGGAGACTCCGGCACTTATCCGGTGGATGTGCCGCATGCGATCGTGAATACGGGCACGGGAGATGCGGTGGTGTTCCTGGTGGTGATCTACCGGTGAGGAGTGGTGCAACAAGCGGTGAGACTGATGAAAAAAAAGCCCTGTGAGGGGATTCCTCACAGGGCTTTTGGAAGCGAATTGCTTCGCCGTCTGGGAGCGCCTCAGAGAGACGCGCCAGGATTACTTCTTCTTCGCAGCCTTCTTAGCGGCCTTCTTTGCAGGGGCAGCCTTTTTGGCAGGTGCGGCAGCCTTCTTAGCTGGGGCAGCGGCCTTTTTGGCAGGAGCGGCAGCCTTCTTAGCAGGAGCTGCTGCCTTCTTGGCAGGAGCGGCCTTCTTAGCAGGGGCAGCGGCCTTCTTAGCAGGAGCGGCGGCCTTTTTGGCGGCGGCTTTCTTTGCAGCTTTCTTAGCCATATTAGTGTTCCTTTTGTTGTTGTTGGTTGCTTTGTTTGTTTGTTTTGCCGCAGGAGCAGCAGAGCTGCCACTACGGACATTCGTTGGGGCACCAGCCTTGGCGGTGGCGCGCTTTTCCTCAATCGCAGCCTGCGCAGCAGCAAGGCGGGCGACCGGGACACGGAAAGGACTGCAGCTGACGTAATTGAGCCCGACGGAGTGGAAGAACTTCACGCTGTCCGGATCACCGCCATGCTCACCGCAGATGCCGAGCTTGATGTCAGGACGTGTGGCACGACCTTTTTCAATGGCGATCTTGACGAGCTGGCCGACACCGGTCTGGTCGAGGCTGGCAAAGGGGTTCTTCTTGAAGATCTCATTCTCCGTGTATGGAAGCAAGAAATTGCCCATGTCATCACGGCTGATGCCGAGAGCGGTCTGAGTGAGGTCATTTGTGCCGAAGCTGAAGAATTCAGCGGTCTGGGCGATTTCGTCAGCGGTCAGAGCGCCACGTGGCACTTCGATCATGGTGCCGACGCTGTAGCTCAGCTTCACCTTCTGCTCTTTCTGCACCTGGGCAGCCACTTCATGCACAATGGAGACCTGGAGGTCGAGTTCCTTCTTGAAACCAACGAGAGGGATCATGACCTCTGGCTTCACCTTGATGCCTTTTTTCTGCACTTCAGCAGCGGCTTCAAAGATGGCGCGGGCCTGAGTCTCTGTGATTTCCGGGTAGGCGATGCCAAGACGGCAACCGCGGTGACCGAGCATCGGGTTGAACTCATGAAGAGCATTGACGCGGGAGATGACTTTCTCCGTGGTGATGCCGAGCTTCTTGGCGAGTTCAGACTGGGACTTCTCGTCATGAGGAACGAACTCATGAAGCGGTGGGTCAAGCAGACGGATGGTGGCAGGCAGGCCTTTGAGGGCTTCAAAGATGCCGATGAAGTCTTCACGCTGGTAAGGAAGGATCTTGCCGAGGGCAGCCTTGCGGGCTTCCACAGTTTCAGCCAGGATCATCTCACGGACGGCGTCAATGCGGTCACCTTCAAAGAACATGTGCTCTGTGCGGGTGAGGCCGATGCCCTGAGCGCCGAATGCGATGGCGTTCTGGGTCTGCTCCGGATTGTCAGCGTTTGTGCGGACCTGCAGGCGTGTGGCCTGGGAGCACCATTTCATGAGCTGGTTGAAGCTCTTGAATTTCTCCGTGGCCTGAGCGGCGGTATCGCCACCGATCATGCCGCTGATGATTTCAGAAGGGGCGGTCTTGAGCTGGCCGCCGTAAACGATACCGCTGGTGCCATCAATGGAGAGGAAATCGCCTTCGCTGAAAGTCTGGCCTGAAACTGTGACGGTCTTTTTGTCATAGTCGATGTCCAGTGCAGAAGCGCCGCAGATGCAAACCTTGCCCATCTGACGGGCCACGAGGGCGGCGTGAGAAGAGACACCACCTTTGGCGGTGAGGATGCCTTCAGCAGCGATCATGCCGCGAAGATCTTCAGGGCTGGTTTCGTTACGGACGAGGAGGACTTTTTCACCCTTCTGCTCAGCGATGACGGCGCGGTCAGCATTGAGGTAGATCTTGCCGGAAGCGGCACCAGGGCCGGCTGGCAGACCGGTGGCGATAGCGGTGGCTTTCTTGACGTCGGCGACGTCGAAGATCGGAGCCAGGAGCTGGTCGAGCTGGTCGGCAGGGTTGCGCAGAACTGCGGTTTCCCAGTCGATGAGTTTTTCCTTCACCATGTCGATGGAGAACTTCAGAGCGGCAGCGGCGGTGCGCTTTCCGTTACGAGTCTGAAGCATGAACAGCTTGCCCTGCTGGATGGTGAACTCGACATCCTGAACGTCTTTGAAATGCTTCTCGAGGGTCGCACGGACCTTCAGCAATTCAGCGTAGGACTTCGGCATGACTTCCTTCAGCTTCAGCACAGGCTCAGGAGTGCGCACGCCGGCGACGACGTCTTCACCCTGGGCATTGATGAGGAACTCACCGTAGAATTCGTCCACGCCATTGGCTGGGTTACGGGTGAAGGCCACGCCGGAACCGGAATCGTCGCCCGTGTTGCCATAAACCATGGCCTGCACGTTGACGGCAGTACCCCACTCAGCAGGGATGCCGTATTTGCGGCGATAAACGATCGCGCGGTCATTCATCCAGGAACCGAACACAGCGCCAGCGGCACCGCGAAGCTGATCCCATGGGTTGTTTGGGAACACCTTGCCCGTGCGCTCTTTGACGAGCTCCTTGAAGAGGCGGACGAGTTCCTGCTGGTCAGCGGCGGTGAGGTCGCTGTCGATGATGTCTTTGTGATAAACCTTGTGCTTGTATTCTTCGATGACGGTCTCGAAGGGCTCATGGTCTTCGCCTTCGCGCTTCTGCACGCCGAGGACGACGTCACCATACATCTGGATGAAACGGCGATAGCAATCCCAAGCGAAACGCTCATTCTTCGTGACGGAAGCGAGGGAAAGAACGGTCTGGTCATTCAGACCCAGGTTCAGAATGGTGTCCATCATGCCGGGCATGGAGTCACGTGCACCGGAGCGCACAGCGACGAGGAGTGGCATGCCTTTAGCATCACCAAATTTCGCGCCCATGATTTTCTCCATGGCGGTGATGCCTGCTTCCATCTGCTTCTGAAGCTCCACCGGATAGGTGCGCTTGTGGTCGTAGAAATAAGTGCAGACTTCTGTCGTGACGGTGAATCCGGGAGGCACTGGCAGGCCGATGCGGCTCATCTCGGCGAGGTTGGCACCTTTGCCTCCAAGCAGGGGTTTCATGGAGCCATCTCCATCCGCTTTTCCTGCTCCGAAGGAATAAACGTATTTCACTGCCTTGCTGCCTTTGCTCGCTGTTTTTGCCATAGAGGTTGTTGTTCTGATCGGTGCTTGTTGGTTATGTTAAGTGGGACTGAGCGCCGATAATTGTCTTTCGATTATAGGATGCAAGCATTAGTTGACAATCAAAAGTTGGAGAGGCGATCCAAGCAGGCCCCATACAGCATGCGGCATAACGCCAAACGTAACACGCCGGAGTGCTGAAAGACAAAGGATCCGGTGATCGCGTATTGACGTGGAGGCGCGTTTTTGATTTAACATAAAATCATCATTCGGCTGCGCTCATGCCTGATCACGAATGATGTCCGAAGACCCCCAACCCACCTCTTTTCATTCCATGAAAACATCCCCCCCAATCATCGCCCTGGCCCGCCGTGGCTTCACGCTCATTGAGCTGCTCGTCGTCATCGTCATCATCGCCATCCTGGTCTCTCTGGCCGTTCCTGCGATCAACTCAGTCATGCTGAAAGCACAAGTGCTGAAGATCAAAACCACCATGAAGGACATCCAAGTGGCCATCGGCCATTACCGCACGGAGTATAATCGGTACCCCATTGATGCGAGCTCCGCCGGTGGTGAATCGGATCTCGATCCATTCCTTACCGATGGCAATTCGGAGCAAACGATCAACATCCTCATGTCCAATGTGGATACCTCTGGAGCGAGCACCAACATGAATCCCAAGCAGATTAAATTCTTGGATCTGCCGCTGGCGAAGAACAACCAGTTTGGCATCGTGGATCCCAGCGGTGGCAGCAATGACGGTACACCCGTCCAGCTCGTGGACAACTGGGGGCTGCCCTATAAAATCGCTCTGGATACCAATTATGACAATCGGGTGCAGAATCCGGACAAGAGCAATGCAGACCAGACGATCTCCAGCCAGGCTCCTGAGTTCCTGGGCCAGACAACGGCCATTTACAGCTTCGGTCCTGACCGTACGGAATTCACCAAGGATGACATTGTGAGCTGGCGCTAATTTTTTGCCCCCATCCCCTGTTTAATGACACGCCGACCATGCCTGACATGGTCGGCGTTTTTATTGGGATGCAGTCAGCTTCAAGCCTCACCGCGATAAAGGCGAGGCACGCGAGTGTTGATATTGGTCAGCACTTCGTATGGAATGGTACCCGCCCAGGAGGCGAGCTCATCGGCGGATATTCCACCGCCCGGACCAGCCCCCAGGAGGATGACTTCATCGCCATTGTAGGCGGTGCCTTGATCCAGGTTTACCATCATCTGATCCATGCATACCCGACCGACCACGGGATGCCGGACACCGCGCACGATGACTTCCGCTTTGTTGGAGAGTGCGCGGAAATAGCCGTCCCCATAGCCAACAGGAATGGTGATGACCCGGACTGGGCGGTCACTCTGCCAGGTGGAGCCATAACTCACCGGATGCCCAGGCTGCACTACCTTAAAATAGGCGACGCGGCTTTTCCAAGTGAGCGCGGCCTGGACGGGCACACTGCGGATGCAGTCCGCCGCAGGATAAACTCCATATAAAAGAATGCCGGGGCGCACGAGATCCAAATGACTTTCGGGAAGCTGAAGTATGCCGGCACTGTTGGCCATGTGGCGCATGGGCATGGGCAGACCGCGCTTTGGATAAAACTCCAACACTTCATGGAAACGCTGAAGTTGCAGCCGCGCATGCGCCAGGTCTGCGGCATCGGCATTGGCAAAATGGGAATAGATGCCCTCCACCTGGACATGATGGCAGGTCAGCGAAGCCTCCAGCAGCAGATGCGCATTGTAATAATGGATGCCGATGCGCTCCATGCCGGTATCCACTTTCAGATGCACCCGCGCTTGCATGCCCAGCGCAGCAGCCGCCTCATCAATAAGCCGCAGCTTTTCTACCGATGGGGCCGTGAGGGTGAGATCATGCCGCAGAAACAGGGGTATTTGCTCCCCGGCGATGCCGCCAAGAACCAGAATAGGTATGCGGATACCCGCGCGTCGCAGCAGGATACCCTCCTCCAAAAAGGCGACGCCTAGATAATCCGCCCCCTGCCTGACCATGAGCTGAGCCACCGGCACCAGCCCATGTCCATAAGCATTGGCTTTCAGGATGGCCATCACGCGAGCCGGGCCGACATGTGCCCTGATGGCGGCCAGATTCCCCGCCAGGCAGTCCAGGTCCACCTCCACATGGGTCGGCCTAACCACTTCTTCGTCAGCAAAAATAACGGCTTCGGGGTTCATGGGATTTTACGCAGCACCCGCAGCCGTTCACGCCCTTCGCGTCCATCATAAGCGGTGGCCGGGACGAAATCTTCCAGCACTTGCCATTGGGAGGAGGGAAAGAGGAGATCGAGCTCCGCTGTTGAAATGCCAAAAGGCGGGCCGGATTCCCCAGGGTCCATCTCAGGATTGATGAACCAAATGCCCACCAGTACGCCACTCGGTTTCAGCAGACCGTGCACCGCTTCAGCGTATGCCTGCCGCAGGCTGGGTGGCAGGGCACACAGACAGGTGTGCTCAAACACATGGTCAAAGCTGCCCCTCCAATCCGCAGGCAGCGCAAAAAGGTCTACTTCATGAAATCTGTCCGCATGAGCCGGATGCCTGGCACGCGCCCGCTGAATGGCGGTTGGGGAAAGGTCCACGCCCACGGCATCAAGGCCGGATTCCACCAGCATGACGACATCATGCCCGATGCCGCTTCCCGGCACCACCGCCCGGCCCTGAGGATGATTTTTTTTCACCCAAGCGGACAAGGGGGGCGATGGCGCCCCCTTGTCCCAAGGTGTGTTACCTTCTACATAGCAGCTTTCCCAATCAGTCATGGGTGCATGATGGAGCGCATCATGCACCGGCTGCAACCTGAATCCGTGAGACTCAGAGAGCAGCCACGATCGCATTGCCCATTTCACGCGTGCCTACCTTGCGGGTGCCTTCCACGCCGGTGTAGATATCTCCAGTGCGCAGGCCATCTTCGATGACTTTGCGAACGGCGTTCTCGATGGTCACGGCTTCTTTTTCCAGGCCGAGGGAGAAACGCAGCAGCAGGGCGGCGGAGAGGATCTGCGCGATGGGGTTGGCGATGCCCATGCCGGCGATGTCCGGGGCGGTGCCGCCGCTCGGCTCAAAGAGGCCGAAGTAAAGGCCGTCACCTTTAGGCTTACCGAGGCTGGCACTGGCCAGCATGCCCAGGCTGCCGCAGATCATGGCCATCTCATCACTGAGGATATCGCCAAAAAGATTTTCAGTGACCATCACGTCAAAACTGCGCGGAGCCTTGATGAGCTGCATGGCTGCATTGTCCACATACAGATGAGCCAGGGTGACGTCTGGATAATCCTTAGCGATCTCCAGCATCGTTTCACGCCAGAGGACGCTGTTGGTCAGCACGTTGGCCTTGTCCACGGAGGTCACATGCTTGCGGCGAAGCTGGGCTGCCTTGAAGGCGACGTGGCCGATACGCTCGATCTCGCTCTTCTTATAAACCATGGTGTCGATCACCTCAATGTCACCATCTGGAAGAGTGGTGCGGCTTTTCGGCTGACCAAAATAAAGGCCGCCAGTGAGTTCACGAACGCAAAGGACATCAAAGCCGCCTTCCACCAGGTCAGGACGGATGGGGGAGGAAGCCGTCAGGGCTGGATAGCAAAGACCAGGACGCAAATTGGCAAAAAGGCCGAAGTGCTTGCGCAGTGGCAGCAAGGCTCCGCGCTCAGGCTGCTCATTGGGCGGCAGCTTTTCCCATTTAGGGCCACCCACGGAGCCAAAGAGAATGGCATCGCTGGATTCACACGCAGCGACGGTTTCAGCAGGCAGGGCTTTGCCCACTGCATCAATGGCCGCTCCTCCGACGAGCTGATGATCATACTGGAATGAAAAATCAGACTTGGAAGCCAGGGTGTCGAGGACTTGAATGGCCTCAGCCATGACTTCAGGGCCAATGCCATCACCAGGGAGGACTGCGAGTTTGTACGTACGGCTCATAAAATAGGGGCCGGGTTTATGGACGAAAATATCCAGCCGGGCAAGGAAAGAGACTGAGGTTGAGCATTTGCCGGATAAATCAGTCTGATCCCTACAATATCGCATCTCGCCCGATTCGAAAAATCTTCATATTTTAGCATTGCTTTCGAATGGCCGTGTCAATACTCTGTCTTTACAACTCATGAAAACCCCCTTTTCGTCCGCTATAACCACAGCGGCCCTTCTTTGGCTCACAGCACTACCGAGCATGGGCCAGATTTCATCCCTGGTCAGTGATATCAATACGGGGGCTCCCTCACCCAATGCCTCCGCTAAATCAGCAATAAAGCTTACCACCACCACAGGTGATATTCTGATTCTTGCCATTGACGATCCCCTTAGCGGCTCCGAGATCTGGCGTAGTGACGGCACAGAAGAAGGCACCTCTCTAATCTTGGATATCGTTCCAGGCCCCGGCAATTCTGAACCCCTGGACCTGACTATCGTCGAGAAATCTTCAGGTAATCTTGTTTTTTTCACCGCTCTGGATGCGTCCGGTAATTCTGGGATACGCAGCTTGTGGGTAACTCGTGGAGATAGAGCTTCCACGATGCTTCTCAAAACCTTTGAAGAAGGATTTTCCCCCCGCAACTTCACCGCCTTCAATGGCAGGCTGTTCTTTGAAGGCTACGACGGCAACAATGGCAGTGAACTGTGGGAATCCGACGGAACTGTCTCGGGTACCAAGCTGAATACCAACATCAGCCCAGGAGGAGGCAATTCTAACCCAAACAATTTTTTCAATCAGGGGAATACCCTCCTTTATTTCACTGCCTATACCGCCGCAAATCACCGCGAGCTGTGGAGCATGGATTCCAGTTTCGTCCCAACATTGTATGCAGATTCTACCCCTGGGACAGGTTCTCTTCTTTTCCCAGATGGTCTGGAATCCACTGCTGACGCTGAACTAACAGCTTTTGATGGTCAGATTTATTTTGTCGGTGAAGACAGCCGGAAACTCTGGAAAACGAGTGGTCCGGGGATGACCACGACCACTTTGGTGACTGATCCATCTCCAGATGGAAACGCCCAGACTAGATCCCTCACTGTCATGAGTGTGGGAGGAACCTCCTATCTTTTCGCCGTAGCAGCCAATACCGCGAACAATCTGGAAGTGCGCCGCCTGAATACAGGGACAAGTACTTTTGATATCCTGCGGGAAATTGGAACAACGACAACGGGCTCATCCCCGCAGGAGCTGACTGTGGTGGGTAACAGACTCTACTTTACAGCGGACAATGGCGAGGGTCGTGCGCTCTACGTCAGCAACGGTACTCCAGGTGGGACAGGGGATCAGAACACTGCCATCGTCGCCGACTCCCTGCCCGGCACCGATCCTGGTAATTTGACAGCCCTAGGGACTGACACGCTGGTATTTACTGCATTCGATGAAAATGGTGTCCTCGGGCTTTACTTTTGCAATCCGGATGAAACCACCCTCAGTACTCCAATCAGCTTACCCCTGGCACAGTTTGAGGATAATAGTGTGGCGACCGAATTTACCGTCATCGGAGACTCCGTTTACTTTTTGATCAATGGTGCGCAGCTTTGGGTGACCAACGGCATTGATTCCGCCACGATGGTCAAAGATTTTCAAGTAGGCAACGCGAGTTCCTTCCCAACCGGAATGACCAAGTTTGGTGACAATGTCTTCTTTTCCGCAACAGATGGCACATCTGGCCAGGAATTGTGGAAAACAAACGGCACAACGACTGAAAGAGTGAAGGACATCCGGACCGGGGTTAATGGATCCAGCCCAGACTCCTTTACACCTGCGGGAGAAACCCTTTTCTTCATCGCCAACGTCCCCACAGGTGCAGGCACTAATAACCGGGAAGTCTGGAGAACGGACGGCACCTCAGAAGGAACTGAAGTGGTCACTAATAATGATGGAATTGAAATCAGCAGCCTGCCAGCCCCTGCGGACCAAAGCAGCAGGCCTCAGCATCTGACCAGCATTGATGGTGTGCTCTATTTTTCCGCTTGGAACAAGGATACCGGCGCAGAACCTTGGAAGGTGCAGAGTAATGGCCCGGCTACAATGATTGCCGAAATTGGCACTGGCACCACCGGCTCTGATCCAAACCAATTCGTCAAATGCCGGGATAGCATTTATTTTGTAGCCACTGGCAGTGGAAACACTCGCCGTCTGCGCAGTATCGCGAATCCCACGGTGCCGATCGTTACTGCCAATGCTTTAACCACTGATAACACAGGTCCAAGTTCCCCCCAATACCTGACTGTTTATGGGACTGGAGCGAATCAGCAAATGTACTTTGCAGCGACACATCCTTTTAGAGGCAATGATCTATGGAAAAGTAACGGCACCAATCTGGGCACGCAGTGCATTGACATCGTCACCGCTAGTGGAAGTTCATTCCCGCGTGATCTGACCGTCGCAAACAATGTTCTTTATTTCTCCGCCGAGAACTCAGGGACAGGTCGTGAGTTGTGGCGCAGCAACGGTAATCGGGCAGATACGAAAATCGTCAAGGAAATCGCTCCAGGCATAACCAGTTCCAGCCCAGAGAATCTGACGGAAGTGGGTGGGTTGCTTTTCTTCACTGCCACTACAGCAGCGACGGGCCGTGAGCTTTGGGTCTCCAATGGTAGCGCTACAGGCACCTTTATGCTCAAGGAGATCGGTCCAGGAACTGCGGATGCCAACATCCAGGGAATGAAGAATGTGGACGGTCTGCTCATTTTCTCTGCCGACAATGGCAAAGACGGACGTGAGGCTTGGTATTCTGACGGCACTGTCGCGGGCACGAACTTGTTGGAAGACTTGGCGCCACTTTCCGCCTCCTCTTATCCCACAGGCTTCATGGGCTATCAGGGCAAGCTCGTTTATGCGGCCTCCAGCGCAGAAGAAGGCAATGAACTCCGGATCGCGCAGACCAGCACTGAGATTGAAGTCGTGTATGAGGATGCGCCTTTAGTTCCCCTGGCCCTCAATGATACTGTCAATTTAGGTTCGGCTGAGTTTAAGATCGAAACCATCACCAAGAGTTTCACGATCAAAAATGTGGGCGTGAACCGCCTGCTGAATGTGAAACCGCTCATCAGCGGTGTGAATGCCTCTGAATTCACTTTCGTATCTCCTGCGGCAGCCACCTCCGTAAGCAAGGACGGCTTCACCACGGTGAAAGTGAAATTCACCCCGAAAGAGGGCGGTTTGCGCCAGGCGACTCTATCCATCTTGAGCAATGATTTGGATGAAAATCCTTTCGTGATCAACCTGGAAGCTAACGGAGAGAAAGATCCTTTCTTCGTCGGCCATCCTCAATCGAAGATGGTGAACGTGAATGAACCGGTCAACTTTAGTGCCGTCGTGTTCAACTCCGTCCCCACAGATACTCTGGTGGGTCAGTGGAGAAAAGTCAGCACCAAGCTCACGGGTCCCGGAGCTGTGCCTAGCGGAGTTAGCCCTCTGTTTACGACATACACTATCCCTGCGGCTACCATCAAGGATGCGGGTTCTTATAACCTCTCTGTGAAAGGTGCCCTTCTCACATCCATCAGCAATAGTGCTGAACTGGGAGTGGTGCAGGATAATACCCCACCTTTGGTTATCGTCGCTGGGCTGACAAAAACGGCCACCTTCAAGGTCACGGCCGCAGGCAATCTGCTGAAGTATCGCTGGATGCGTCAGAGAGATGGTGAGCTTGCTGCGACGGACCTCACACAGGTGGTCGATGCGCGCATCACCGGTGCTGCCACCAAGACCATGACCCTCAAAAATCTGGCTTCCACAGACACTGCCAGTTACTTCTGTCTCGTTTCCAATCCTAGTGGCGATGAGCGCCAGGGCGGAACGACCCAATTGAATGTCTTTACCCAGCCAGCACTGATTGAGAGTCAGAACATGCCAGACGGCATCGTCGGTGGTGAATACAGCTACCAGATCGCCATCGACCCTGATGCATCGAGAGCAGCTCTCACTTATTCCGCCAAAGGCCTGCCTTCAGGACTGAAACTGGATACGAAGACAGGTCTGATCACTGGCCGCCCGACCAAGGCATCCCCACCGGAAGGATACACGATCACACTCACCGCTAAGAACAGCATCGTGAGCACTCTTGAGCAATCGACCACGACGGATAACATCATCGTCGAAGCTTATCCGACGAATCTGGAAGGCATCTATATTGGTACGGTGGCTCGCAATACCGCCGTGAATCGCGACCTGGGTGGCCGCCTGGATCTCACCGTCACGAAAACAGGTGCCTACAGTGGCAGCCTGACTCTGGGTGCGACCAAGCTGTCCATCAAAGGGGCTGTGAATGTGTTTCTGGATGCAGAAGACAAAGACCCGACGGCGACCTTTCAGCTAAAACCCGCAGCCTCTTCCGGCTTGCCAGCGTTTCTCGCTCTGACGTTTGAAATCGACCGTGATGCAGGCGTATTCACCGCCAACACCAAGGTCACGGATGGCTCTTCAGATGCCCTCATTACAGGCTGGCGCAAAGTGGATACGATTGAAGGCCCCAAGTATGAGACCTATTACACCTTTGGCATGCGCCTTCCTTCTGCCTCGCCTCTCATAGGTGAAGCTTCCGAAGAAATTGTACCGCAGGGATGGAGCTATGCTTCGTTCAAAGCGGCCAAAGACGGCAAGCTGACCTTCGCCGGCCGCACAGCGGATGGTGACAAGGTCACAGGAGCTTCCTTCATCGGCGTGGATGGCAATGTGGTGCTTTACCAGTCCATGTATACACCCCTCAAAGGTTCCCTCATGGGAACCCTGCTGGTGAACAAGGGAAGCGACGACGTCGTTCCGACAGACAATACCCTGACGGGTGCCCTGACCTGGGTGCGCCCGAATGATATCAAAGCCAAGACCCGCACCTACATCGCAGGCTTTGGTTTTGCGGATACTCCCGTTGCTACACCTGTGGCCTTGGAAGCTATCGGCTCAGCTTATGTGAAGCCTGAGGGCACAAACCCTGTCTTTGGTCTGCCAAATCCCTCCACCACCCCCAACGTGGACGTGGAATTCCTCTATGGTGACCTCTCCGACACCGTCATTTCTCCAAACGTCACGGTCACCATCAGCACCAGCAACAAGATCACCCAAGATACGACTTCCACCACGCTGACGAAGCTCGCCTCCGTCACCGCCAGCACGGGTCTCTTCACAGGAAGCTTCAGCCTGTCTGACCCGGATCTGCTGCTGGGCGGCGACAAGAAGCTGGTGAGGAAAGTCACTTACCAGGGCATCCTGATCAACGACGAGACGGACACCCAGATCGGTGTCGGCTTCTTCACCCTGCCAAAGCGCCCGGCTGTGGCACCCGAGAAAATCACCACGGTGCCAATCCTGGGCGGCAAGGTGGAAGTGAAAGCTATACCGTAACCCCATAAGGCAACGATCCTAGCGGCTCTATTCCACATGAATTGAGCCGCTGAATGAACTAACCAAAAAGGCACGAGGATCACACCTCGTGCCTTTTTGTTTTAATGCGGGAAGCCGCCCTGAGGGAATTCTATACCGCGTTATCCCAGGATCTTGCTGCGCACGATTTCAGTCAAGATCTTCGGGTTGCCTTTGCCCTGGCTGGCTTTCATGGCTTGTCCGGTGAACCAGTTCATGGCCTTATCATTGCCACCCTTGACCTCGGCCACCTTGTCTGGATTCGCTGCCAGGATTTGCTCCACAATGGCCTCCAGGGCACCGGTATCGCTGACCTGCTCGAAACCTTTGGCCTTGATGATTGGGCCTGCGGTCTGACCAGTGGCGAACATTTCAGCAAAGACTTCTTTGGCCTGATTGTTACTGATCTTGCCGGATTCCACGGTAGCCACCAGCTCGCTCAGGGCTTCCGGTTTCACCGGGCAGGCCGAGATGCCCTCCTCGCTGTCTTTCATCAAGCCTAGCAGGTCATTGATGACCCAGTTGGCCACTTTTTTAGCAGGCACTTTGGTATCTGCAGAAACTGCGGCTTCATAGTAGCCGGCCAGGGCTTTATCACTGGCCAGCACGCTCGCGTCATAGGCGCTGCAACCGTAGTCGGCTTCAAAGCGGGCGCGTTTCTCATGCGGCAGCTCTGGGACCTGGGGGCGGACGCGGGCAATGAACGCCTCCGTGCGCAAAGGGATCAGATCTGGGTCCGGGAAATAGCGGTAATCGTGCGCGTCTTCCTTGCTGCGCATGTCATCGGTAATACCTTCATCATCCAGCCAGCGGCGGGTGCTCTGCACCAAGGCTACCCCAGTCTCCAGACATTCAATCTGGCGCCCTGTCTCATACTTGATGGCGCGGCGAATGGCAGAGATGGAATTCAGGTTTTTCAGCTCAATTTTCGTGCCCAATTCCGTCTGGCCTTCCGGCCTTACACTGATGTTTACATCGCAACGCATGTTGCCTTTTTCCATGTCGGCATCGGACACTCCGCCATAGATCAGGATCTGACGCAGGCTGGTCAGATAGGCGACGACTTCCTCGGCGCTATCGAGGTCCGGCTCGCTGACGATTTCCATCAGCGGCGTGCCGGCACGATTGAAGTCAATGGTGGTGAACTTGTCATGATGGGTGCTTTTGCCCACATCCTCTTCCAAATGGATGCGGGTGAGCTTCACCACCTTGCCTGGATTGGCGATGCTCTTTTGGGCATCCTTTGGGTACGCCAGATCATACAGAGGCACGCCGCCGCCCAGGCAGAGAGGAAAGGGCATCTGGGTGATCTGGTAGTTCTTTGGCATGTCCGGGTAGAAGTAGTTCTTGCGGTCCCAGCTCACCACCGGCGGGGTGGTGCAGCCCAGCATCATCCCGGTGAGGATGGTCTTTTCGATGGCCGCCTCATTCAATACCGGCAGTGCGCCCGGCAGCCCCAGGCACGTGGGGCAGGTATTCGTATTCGGCTCGGATCCCACCATGACCGGGCAGGCGCAGAACATCTTGCTCTGCGTGGTCAGTTGCGCGTGAACTTCAAGACCGATGGTGACAATGTACTTGGGCATGGGGGCCTGACATTGGAATCCCTTTCCGCCTGTGGCAAGCGGCGCTTGAGGACTGGCTGACGGGATTTTATCCCTGCCGCGATGTTAACATAACACAATCTAACCCTCTACGACCTGAGGATTACCCGGATGCGGCACGTTTAGACCTTACCCAACCGCCTATGAAACTCCGCACCCTTATCCTCACAGCCATGCTTGGCCATGCCCTCCAGGCGCAGCCTGCCGACTGGCAAAAGCAGGCACTCGAAGACGCCGCCCAGGACCGCACCAGCGTGCCCTACGAGGGATTCACGCCTAACAAAATGGTGTGCGACACCACCCTGCGCCAGCTTCCCGATGGCTCCTGGGCGCTGATGATCCTGGCAGGCGGTGATACGGAGCCATCTCCGCTGAACTACACCGGCATCACTTTCAGCAAGGATCAGGGTCAAAGCTGGACACCGCTGGAAACGGTGAAAGTCGGCCTGCCGCGCGAGGGCAAAACCATCGGCCAATGTGTGACCGAACTCATCATCAAGGATGGCCGCTGCACCGCACTGCTTTCCACTCATTCCAAACACTGGGCCAATGACTGGCGGTCCTGGTTCATCCACAGCGATGACAATTGCAAAACTTGGTCCAAGCCTGAGCCTATCCCGGGTCGGCTGCAAAACCGCACTTTCATGCGCAATCACATCATCACCCAGGATGGCCGGATGATGATTCCCTTTCAGCACTACATCGGGCCCGAAGTTGAGCAGGGCAAGGAACCCCTGGACCGCGCGTTTACCAATCCCCGCAATGGCGTGATCATCAGCAGTGATGGTGGCAAGACCTGGAGCGAGCATGGCAACATCCGCCTCACTGAAAACGACCGCTACTTTGGCTGGGCGGAAAACAACATCGTGGAGCTGAGCGATGGCCGCATTGGCATGATCATCCGTGCTGATAAACTGGGCGGGGTGCTTTATTATGCCGAGTCCAAGGACGGAGGCAAAACCTGGCCGGAATTTGCCTCGCACACGGACATTCCCAATCCAGGTAGCAAGGCCACGCTTTATCCCCTGGGCGGAGATGCCGTAGCCATGCTGCACAATCCGAATCCGCTCCACCGCAGCCCGCTGGCACTGTGGATCAGTTTTGACGGCATGAAGACCTGGCCCTACCGCCGTGTGCTGGTGCAGGAATCCGCCGATGGTCCGAAGGGCCGACTGAACTACCCGGATGGATTTGTCAGCGCTGACAAGCAGTGGCTGCACTTCGCCTATGACGATAACCGCCATCGCGCAGTGCACTACAGCGCCAAGCTGCCTCCCCTTCCCTGAGTTCCGCCCATTTCTATGCACGCTCTCATCAATCGCTTCACCAGCCTTTATCCTTTCTGGCTCATCGGCACGGCTGTCATGGCCTTTCTCTGGCCACAGACCATGGCTTGGTTCTCCGGGCAGTGGATCATCTGGGCACTCACCACGGTGATGCTTGGCATGGGACTCACGCTCACCGCCACGGATTTTCAAAACCTGCTGAAGATGCCCGGCAGTCTCATGCTCGGTTTCCTGGCCCAGTACACCATCATGCCCCTGCTGGGCTGGGGGATTTCCCATGCCTTGAGCCTGGAGACGGGGGCCGCCATTGGCCTCATCCTCGTAGCTGCGTGTCCGGGCGGCACGGCATCCAATGTCATCACTTATCTGGCCGGGGCCAATGTGGCGCTGTCTGTGGTCATCACGCTCGTTTCCACAATGCTGGCTTTTATCATGACGCCGCTGTGGTGTGAAATGCTCATCGGCACTTACGTGCCAGTGGATGCGCTGGGACTTTGCCTCACCACCCTGCAGGCGGTGGTGATCCCGGTGATCGTCGGTGTCTTCCTGAACTGGAAGTTTCCAAAGACTGTCGCCCGCATCTCATGGACAGGGCCTGTTCTCTCGGTGATCGCCATCTGCGGCATCACCGGTGGCATTGTGGCACAGAGCGCAGATTCCATGGTTGCCTATGCGGGCAAGCTGAGCATCGCCGTGCTGGTCCTTCATCTTTTAGGTTTCATCCTTGGTTATGTCGTGTCCAAAGTTTTCGGCTATTCCGATGTGATCGCCCGCACGGTCTCCATCGAGGTGGGGATGCAAAACGGTGGCATGGCCGCCATGCTGGCAAAGAAACACTTTGCAGTGCACCCGCTGGCTGCTGTGCCCGCCGTCTTCAGCGCCCTGATGCAAAATGTCCTCGGCGCTCTCCTGGCAGCCTATTGGCGAGCGCGGCCATTGCCACCTGATGCCGAACTCGAAGACCTCACGGAGGTGGCACCTGAAAAAATCCAACCATGAGCCTGCACATCTCCCACACCGTCCTGCCGCTGATCCTGATGCTGCTCCAGACCAGCGGCCAGCTTGGTGCGCAAGTCACTGCGCCCGAGATTAAAACCCTCTCCGCAGGTACATTCAGCGTCAAAGCTCCCGCTCCGTGGGCGGACTCTGCCCTTGTGGAAGAGGTCCCCTCACATCCGCTCTATTCTGCTGTGGACTGGAAGAGCTTTCAGGAGAATGCCCGTTATACACTGAAGCCAGGTTATGAAAACCGGCCGCAGCACTGGGCCATCCGTTTCCCGGCTTTGGTGATCAAAGGACAAAGCTTTGACAAACAGAATGCCGGGTCCGATTCCGTCGCTCCACAGATCCTCATCCATCAGGCCGATGGCTGGGCAACCATCCTGGAGACGGGAGCCGCCGACTCAGCAAAAGCCGCCGAAACCCGCCGTAAGTTCCGGCAGTCTCTGATCGCTATGGACTCGGGTCTGCCAAACTCTATCACCCCTGCTTTTGTGGATGGAGGCCTTTCATTTCTGGCGCTGAAAAAGAAGGTGCGATTCCAAGGCGGGTATGGTTATCGCCTGATGTGCCAGTGGACTATCGAGGCAGACCTGGTGCGTCGCGGCATGTTGCATTACCTGTTTGTCGGCCTGTCTGATGATGATTCCTGCCAGATCATCGCCACCTTTCCCTTAGATTGTCCGGGCCTGCCTTCCGATGCCCTGGAGGCGGAGCACCTGGGCTACAGCGCCCAGAGGTATGAGGAGTTGACCCGAAATTTCGAGGCGTATTCCACTGCTGCCGAGAATTGGATTAAACAGCACGAAAAGGACTTCACCCCCTCACTGGATGCGCTGGACCGGCTCATCGAAAGCCTCTCCGCAGACACCTGGCGATGATCATGATTCAAGAGCTCCCACCCGTCAGTTCTGTCCCGCTCAGGGAAAAAGTCTACTACTGGAAGTGTGATCGCCCGGCGGCTTTTCATGGCACGGAAGTGCAGTCTTCGGCAGCGGACCTGCACCCGCAGGTGCTGGCCCTGCTGCAAGCGCGGCAGCCCGGCCTAACCATTGATTTAAAAGACGGTGGCGGACAGGGCAATCATCGCACCTTCGTCGCTCGGATCGGCAGTTCAGATGTGTTTGTGCGCATCGAAGACGGACCTGAGCGGGATGATTACATCGAAACAGAATCACGCATCCAGGAGGCCGTGCGCGCCCTGGGGGTGAAAACGCCGCGCGTCATTGACGTGGATGCCAGCCGTTGTGAGGTGCCCTTCGCCTGGCAGCTCATGGAGGCGGTTCCACATCCAGATCTCAATCACTGGCATAAACAAGGGAGGCTGGATCTGCCACGCATGGCCCGCGAGATCGGTGCCGCTGTGGCCCGCTGGCAGGATGTGCCGGTGGAGCATTACGGTCCATTTCAATCCGGCAACAATGGCCTCAAAGGCTTTCATCTGACCTATGCCAGTTACTTTAAACTGAACCTGGAAACGCACCTCGATTTCCTCACACGGCGCGAGTTCCTACTGCCTGACCAAGCTGATGAAATCCGCCAGGTGATCCAGGATCACGAAACGTTACTGGACCTTGCCTGCGGCTGTCTGGTGCACAAGGATCTCGCGCTTTGGAACATCCTCGGCACGGAGGATGAAATCGCAGCCTTCATTGATTGGGATGATGCCATTTCAGGGGACCCTTTGGATGACCTCTCCCTGCTAGGCTGCTTTTACGATGGCACGGTGATCACCCAGGCGCTGGCGGGGTACACTCGCATCAAGCCGCTGCCCTTGGACTATCGCCGCCGGTTCTGGCTGCACCTGCTACGGAACATGATCGTGAAGGCTGTGATCCGCGTAGGCGCAGGTTACTTTGACCGCACGGATGGCTTCTTTCTCATCGGCTCCGGCAGTTCCGGTGCGGATCTGCGCCAGCTCACTCTGGACCGCATCCAGACGGCCGTCAGTGGATTGCGTGAAGATCGCAAGCTCGCCACTCTCCCATGACGCCTTCTCTTTCACCTCGTTCCATCGCACTTTCACACTTATGAGCACCCCTTTCCCCACCCGCACCGGAACCTGGCTTTCCATTGGCTCGCCCGTCATTGCTGAACTCGCCGCCGCCTGCGGTTTCGACTGGGTGCTGCTGGACCTGGAGCACGGCTGTGAATCCGAGGCCGCACTGCCTAACCAATTGCGTGCTCTTCGCGGGACAAAAACACGGGGCATCGTACGTGTGGGGGCACCTTATCCCGACCTCATCTCCCGGGTGCTGGACTGGGGGGCTTTCGGCATCATGGTCCCGCATGTGAACTCCGCGGCTGAAGCAGAGGCCATCGTCCAAGCGGCCCATTATTCACCTCGTGGGCACCGCGGATTTTCACGCACCGTCCGCACCTATGACTATGGTTTAAACCCGCCGGGCGAGAACACACCAGTGCCCGTCATCCTGGCCCAGATTGAAACGGTCCAGGGCGTAGCCGCAGCGGAGGAGATCGCCGCCGTGGACGGCATAGACGCGCTTTTTGTTGGGCCAGCCGATCTCGGCCACGACATCAAAGCCAGGAAGAGCACCCTCGTTTACGAGGACTGCCTGCGCACCGTCATCGAAGCCGCCAGACAGCAAGGCAAAGAAAGCGGCATCCTGGTGCGGCAGCCACAAGATTTCGAAAAGATGCGCGCCCTCGGGTTCTCCTGGCTGGCCATCGATTCAGACCTTTCCCTCCTTCGTGAGGGTTTCCTCAAAAACGTCAAAGCCGCAAAGCCTTCTTAAAGACGGCCTGCCGTCCGCCGACCCTGCCACCAATTCTTCCGCCCATCCCCTTCACATCCCCATGCTCCAACCCATGAAGCTCTGTCTCGCCTTCCTGTTTCTCAGCTCCTTGAGCGCCGTCGCCCAAAGTGATGATGCCCTGCCCCAGTCCATTCTGGACCTGCCGCTGAAGCCTGTGTTCATCAATACCAACCCCGGTCCCGAATACTCCGATGAGCAGCGGGACTATGCCATGATCATCGGCGCGGATCGCACGCCGAAGGGCCGCATCTGGGCCGCCTGGGTCTCCGGGGGTGACAGCCCGCGTGCATACTTCGTGGCGGCGAGCAGCGATGATGAAGGCCAGACTTGGTCCAAGCCGCGCCTGGTCATTGATCCACCGGATGCACCGACCGGTCTCGAAATCAGTGCGCTGGTGGGGAATTTCTGGACAGATCCCACAGGCCGCTTGTGGCTGTTTTATGATCAGTCGCTTTCCATGTTCGACGGACGTGCCGGTCTTTGGGCTATCACTTGTGACAATCCTGATGATGACAAACCTGTGTGGTCAGAGCCACGCCGCATCTGGCATGGAATGACGCTGAACAAACCCACGGTCCTCAGCAATGGCGAATGGATGCTGCCCATCTCCCTCTGGACACGTGACCGCATCGGGGTGGCGGAACTCAAAGAGAATGGCTATAGCGACCTCGACGAAGTACGCATGGCCAATGTCTTTGTCTCCACAGACAAAGGCAGCACCTGGACACGGCGTGGTGGAGTGATGTTTCCCCACACGAACTTCGATGAACACATGGTGGTGGAGCTCAAGGACAAGCGTCTCTGGATGCTCGCCCGCACCAGCAAGGGCATCTCCGAAAGCTTCTCCAGCGACCAGGGCCGCACCTGGACAGAGCCGCAGCTTTCGCAGATCAAAAATCTCAGTGCCCGTTTCTTCATCCGCCGTCTAATCTCTGGAAACATCGTACTGATCAAAAATGGTGGCATTGATGAAACCCTCAAAAGCCGCAGCCACATGACTGCCTTCCTTTCAGATGATGAAGGTGCGACCTGGAAAGGCGGCCTGCTCTTGGATGAGCGCAATGGCGTCTCTTATCCGGATGGCTTCCAGTCTCCCGATGGCAGCATTAGCATCTTCCATGATCGTGGTCGTGGCAGCGAGCGGGAGATCATCATGCATCGTTTTACCGAGGCTGATATCCTGGCAGGAAAACTGGTGACGCCAGCTTCAAAAACCAAGATGCTGGTCAACAAGGCCACTGGTCCCAAGATCACTGGCCGCCTTTACAACGGCATCGAGCTGCCCACGGAGTGGCCACCTCAAAACGGCGATGCCAAAAGCTATGAGCCGATGCCTGTACCGTATTTGAAGGATAAACCGAAAGTGTTTCCCATTCAGACGAAGCGGCAGCTTTTTGTGGATGATTTCCTCATCGAAAAGACTGACCTTAAGCGCACCTGGCACCAGGCCCGCAAGCACGAGAAAAATCCTGTCTTCAAACCGGAGACCAAGGATGAACTGGAGCCAGTGAAGCTGGAGGGCAATGATCAGGCCGTCTGTTACCTCGGCCATGGAGGTGTGTTTCACGATCCCAAGGAGAACCTGTATAAAATGTTTTACACCGCTGGCTGGCGTGGTGGTCTGGCCATGGCCACCAGCAAGGACCTGCTCACATGGACCCGCCCAAATATGGGCACCGTCGGTGGCAACATCCTCCTGCCTCCAGGCAGCGCCTGGGCGGGCGGTGACAACAGCGTCTGGCTGGATGTGAATGCCAAGGATCCCATGGAGCGAGTCAAGCTCCTCACAGACCGCCGTCCCCTGCCCCACACTTTGCAGACCTCCCCTAATGGCAAGGTCTGGTCACAAGGTGTGAATACCGGTAAGGCTGGCGACTACTGTTCCTTTTTCTACAATCCCTTCCGCAAGGTCTGGTGCTTCAGCATCAAGCAAGGCGGCACTCATGGGCGCAACCGCTGGTATTCTGAAAACGAGGACTTCATCAAAGGGGCTGACTGGAGCAAATCCGTCTTTTGGTGCAATGCCGACAAACTGGATGAACCCGATGCCGCCATTGGTGATCCGGCCCAGCTCTACAGCCTGAACGCCGTCGCGTATGAAAGCCTGATGCTCGGTCAGTTCTATATCCACCTGGGTCCAGATAACAAAGTTTGCAATGAAGGAAAGTTCCCAAAAATCACCGAGATCAAGCTCGGCTTCAGCCGTGATGGTTTCCACTGGGACCGCCCTGACCGCCGGGCCTTCATCGCCGCCACCCGCAAGGAAGGTGACTGGGATCGCGCCTATATCCATGGCACCACCGGTGTCTGCATCGTTAAGGAAGATGAAATCTGGTTTCCCTATACCGGCTATTCCGGCATCGCCCCGAATGGCGCAGGGGGCATGTATACCGGTGCATCCGTGGGCATGGCGGTGCTGCGCCGGGATGGATTCGCCTCCATGGATGCAGGCGATCAAGCGGGCAGCCTAACCACAGAACCGGTGGCCTTTACCAGTCGTCAACTTTTCGTCAACGTCGCGGCTCCGAAAGGTGAACTCAGGGTGGAAGTGCTGGATGAAGATGGCCAAGTCGTGGCTCCTTACACCTTAGCAAACTGCAAACCCATCACAGGGGATTCCACCCAGCAGCTCGTCGAATGGAAAGACGCTCCGACTCTGGATGGCGTGCGTGGTAAGCCTGTGAAGTTCCGCTTTCACCTGACTCAGGGCAGCTTGTACTCCTTCTGGACCAAGTGATCTCAGGCTGATGAATCCAAGAGGGGCGTGGAAACACGTCCCTCTTTTTTGTTCATGAATGCTCACAGTTCATCATCGGCAATTCCCGAGAAGGGATCATCTGAAATCAGGTTTCCAGTCTCCCACCAAAGCCGTGACCGGTGGATAGCCGTCTGCAAAGCAGCCAGCGACCGAATAACGTTTGGAGGAAGTGCACCGATCAAGGCATCAATGATGGTCGGTGTGCCATCCACCTCCCGCATGATGTTTCCCTGATGCAGATCCCCGAGACACCAGGCCCGGCCATCCGCCCAAAACACACGTACTTCACGACCGAGGAAGCATGAAGTCATCACGGCTTTGATGGACTCCGCCGCGGTTCTGCGGTCTTCTTCCAAATTGGCAAAGGGCTGACAGAGTGGTTGTTTGGCGATGAGGTAATCCCCCGTCGCGGCCAGCCCGATGATCTCGGTGGGGCATGCGCCCGCCTCATGCAGGAGGCATAATTTTTCAAGTGTGTCATCTAAGGTGGCGTCACAGGGGACCGTCATCCATGAACCGTCCGCGGTGGATTCAAAGGCCAGTTTCTTTCCCAAGGCACCCGTTTCACGAAGATCGAACAGCTTGTAAACGACCCGCCGTTCCACATCCAAAAATGGCTTTGCCTCCGCACCGCCAGGCAGGGGCCGTAGAAAGCTGGATGAGAGAAATCCTTCTTCATCAAATCCGATGCCCAGACAGGTCAGAGGGATCAGTGGGACGTCGTTTCGGGCGGCGACTCGGGCAACAAGGGCAGACCAGCCATCAGGCGGAAACGATTCCCCGGATGCATCTGGTCGAGTCGCTTTCTGGATGCCGCGCGCTCGCTGTCGGTTAAGGGCTGCGCCAGCCGCCCGTAGTCCGGGCCCGACTCGCTCAGCCTGAATGAAGCTGGGCCGTCCGGTGAGGGGATCGGGCTGGAGGACGTGGCCATGCCATCAAAAGTGAAGGCAGATACGGTGCACGTCAATGCGGGTTCGCGAGGTGTTTTGGAATCGCGCACGCCGTTTTGGGACGGGGGTTGGCGGACGGCGACGAATGAGTTTTTATGAATGCCGACGGGTCGTCGGCACTCCATGGTTAGCGGACGAGGGCGTCCGCTCTCCGGTGTTACACAGCGAGGCCGGCGGCGGCGACGAGGCCTTCTTCGGAGACGATCTTGCCGACGAGTTCGGGTTTGCACCCGGCTTTCAGTTCATCACCAAATTTCTTGATGAAGCTCTGAGTCGGCCAGGAACAGGCTTCGCCAAAGGCGCAGATGGTCTTGCCTTCGATCTGGTTGGCCACGCTTTCCAGGGTGTCCACGTCATCCGGGCTGGCGGTACCAGCCACGATGCGGTCGCTGAGCTTTTTCATCCACAGGCTGCCTTCGCGGCAGGGGGTGCACTGGCCGCAGGATTCGTGGGCGTAGAAGTTGTTCAGGTTGTTGATGACCCAGCTCATGCTGCGGGTGTCATCCATGATGATGACACCGCCGGAGCCCGCCATGGAACCGCAGGCGGCCATGGTATCGAAGTCCATGGGGATGTCCATGATGGTGAGCTCACGACCGTCCTTGAGCTTGAATTTCTCACCGGCACGCAAGACCTTGGCGGAGCTGCCGCCAGGAATGATGGCCTTCAGGGTGCGACCCGGCTTCAGACCGCCGCAGAGGACATTGATCACCTCTCCCATGGTCACCTTGCCCACTTCCACTTCATAGTAGCCAGGCTTTTGCACGTCGCCGCTCACGCAGAGGATGCGGGTGCCGGTGTTGTTAGGCGTGCCCAGCTTGGCGTATTCCGCACCGCTCATCTGGATGATGTGCTTCACGTGGCAGAGGGACTCCACGTTGTTCACGATGGTGGGGCACATGTATAAACCGAGGGCTGCAGGGAAATACGGAGGCTTGATGCGGGGATACGGGCGCTTGCCTTCCAGGGATTCGATCAGTCCGGTCTCTTCACCGCAGATGTAAGCACCGGCACCGCGATGGACATAGATTTCGCAGTCAAAGCCAGAGCCGAGGATGTTGTTTCCCAGGAAGCCTTTAGCGCGGGCTTCGGCGATGGCTTTTTCCACGATCTTGGCCGCGTGGGGGAATTCTTCGCGAATGTAAATGTAGGCCAGCTTGGCACCGGTGGCGAAACAGGCGATGGCCATGCCTTCCACGAGCTGATGAGGATCCTGATGCAGGATGTAGCGGTCCTTGAAGGTACCGGGTTCGGATTCATCCGCGTTGCAGATGAGGTACACGGGCTTGGTGTTGGTGGGCGGGATGAATCCCCATTTCACACCGGTAGGGAAACCTGCACCGCCACGACCGCGCAGCCCGGCGGTTTTCACTTCATTGATGATGGCCGTCTTCTCCATCGTCAGCGCGACTTTGAGCTGCTCATAGCCCCCATCATTCAGATAACATTCGATGGACGGATCGTAGCCGACACGGTCGATGTTCTTGAAGATAAGCCGCTTCTCGCGGGAGTGCGGTTCTTTGCCGGGGAGATACTGGACTTCTGAAGCCATACGCCGCAGTATCCGGCTAGGCCAGAATGGGGCAACCGGGATTTGTGAAATTTTTCACAAGCGAGCAGCTGGCCCCCCGTTTTGTAGTCCCGACTTCAGCCGGAAACGAGCAAGCAACCAGCAGCGCAGCCTGTGCGGCCCGACTTACTCCCGCTTTTTCAGGATGATGCGCTTAAACCGGCTGTCACCACCGTCCATGCTCACGCTCTGCACGTCTGGATCATTGACAAAAACGTTGTGGATGAGGCGGCGGTAGTAACTGTTCATCGGGTCCAGGGTCTGGGTCTGGCCAGTAGCACGCACGCGGTCGCCCATTTCCCGGGCCTGCTCCACCATCTTGTCCTCGCGGATGGAACGGAAGTATTCGATGTCCACACGGATGCGCGGAGCCTGGGGGATATGCCGCTGGAGGATGCGGTTCACCAGATACTGGATATCCTCCATCGTGGCACCACGCCGCCCGATGAGTAGTTGTGAATCCTCCGTGTGGAGCTGGAGTGTTGGCCCGTCCGGCCCTTCCAGCTCATCGATTTTCACGGTAAAGCCGAGGTATCCCAGCATGGTATCCACAATCTGGCGGGCGTGAGAGAGAGGAGTCATGGCGCGTAGGGGTAAGTACGTCCGATTCCTTCCCGCCTCAATGACGAACTGTGGGGATTCTCCGGCAAATTTAGCCTGGTAACCCCGCCAATGGCTTTCCATGAGATGATGACCACCCATGAAAAGCCAGTCTCTCGTTGCGCCTAGCCGCCCAGCTTGGGATTCTTCGGCTTGGTCTTCTTCTCCTTCTGATTCGGATTCATCGGATTGAAGAAGGGATTTTTCGAAGGCGGGCCTTTGGGGGCTGCTTCCACTTTTTCCAGCGTCGGCTCCTTCATGTAGAGCTTCATGATTCGGCTCTGGAAGATGGCGAAAAGGTTCTGCGTGGACCAGTAAAGCGAAAGCGCAGCGGCGAAGTTATACGAGATGAATAGGAAGAAGAACGGCATCACGGCGAACATGATCTTCTGGCTCTTGTCCATCGTCGCTGGCTGCGGGGTCAGCTTCATCTGCAGGATCATCGTCACGCCCATGATCAGCGGCAGCGGATTCAGGTCGAAGTCCGTGCCCATCAGCGGCAGCGAGAATGGGAAATTAAAGGTGTGAATGGTGTCAGAAATGGACAGGTCCTTCACCCACAGCCAGCCCTGGCCGCGCAGCTCAGCCGCGTTTTGCAGCACGCTGTAAAAGGCAAAGAAGATGGGGATCTGCATGAGCATGGGCAGGCAGCCACCCACGGGATTCACGCCGTATTCCTTGTACATTTTCATCACTTCCACCTGCTGCTTCTGTGGATCGTCCTTGTACTTGGCCTGGAGTTCTTTCATCTTCGGGGCCAGCAGTCCCATGCGCTTCATGGAATACTGTGCCTTCGACTGGAGCGGCCAGAGGACGGTGCGGATGACCAGGGTCAGGAGAATGATGGCCACGCCCCAGTTTCCACTGACGTCATGCATCCAGCGCATGACCACATTCAGCCCTTTGCTGAACCAGCTGAACATGCCGTAAAACATGATGAAGTCCCGCTGGCCTTCCAACTTGTTCAGGCGGACGTATTCTTTGGGGCCGAGGTAGATCTCATACTGCTCGGTCATGCTTGCACCTGGAGCCAGGTCCACGGGCGGCAGGCTCATGGCGGATTCGATGCCAAAATCATTCTTGGCAGCGTTTTCATGCGCATACTTGTCTCCACTGTGATCCACGAGAAACCGATCGGCCCAGATCTTACCCGGCTTGTCACCACCTGGGGTCACGCGGCTGACGATGGTTGCGTAAAACCGGCTCATCACGCCAGCGTAGCGCAGGCGGGTGTGGCTGGCGCGGTGCTCGGCTTTTTCTTCCGAAAACCAGCCGCTGGAAAAGTAATGCGTGTCCTTATGACCGGCATCGCCCGCGTCATTCCAGAAGAAACTCGGCTTCAACACTTCTTCAGGGCTGATGCTGACAGCCGCACCCGTATAAAGGTAGTATTCCTCGGACTTATGAGGCAGCGTGCCAGTATTCGTCAGGGTCACGACGAGGGCCAGGAGGTGCTCATCGGACTTTTCACCCTCAGTCAGGCGGTAGGCCTTGCGAATGGTGATGCCATCCGGGGAGACGCCTTCGAAGGTCACACTCTTTTCATTTTTCTCGATGATCTTATAGGCGATCAGGTCCAGCCCGGTGGCCTCACGGCGGAGGGCACCCACAGGCTCCAGCGTGCGGCGGTTGGCTGCATTGAGGGTGATTTTATCCCCGGCACCCAGTTCAGCACGGGCCACACCGGCCCCCTTGGTGGTGAAATGATAAGTGACACTGCCGCTGACGATCGTGTGCTTTTCTTCAGGAAGATTCGCCGTTGCTGCGGCCACAGCGTCCGGCTGGGCCGCCGTCAGGGTTGGCGTCGTGGTCGCGGCACCGTCGGTCGAAGTCGTCGCAACGCCTGGACTGGCAGGCTCCACTTGGGTGACCTTCGGTTTGTTCGCCTCCTCCAAAGCACGCTGGGCAGCGATGGCCTCCTGGTTTTTAGTGGCGTACCAGTAGTTCACGGCCAGGCCGATGCTACAGAGAGTGATGACGATCCAGGCTTTGCGATCCATGCTTTTTTGAGAAATTAAAGGTGTGAGAGGAAAATGATCCGAATTCAGTATTCAGCGTTGCTCTGACGCATCGGGGCGGACTTCGGGCGGGGCAGACTGGACACTGCATTCGGGGCAATGTCCGTGAGAAGAGCGTTCCCCTTTTGTAACGATGGGCGGCACTGGGTCATGCCCCTGACCGCCCCAGGGATTGCAACGGAGGATGCGTTTCGTCCCCATCCAGCTTCCCTGCAGGACTCCGTGCTTTTCCACGGCCTGAAGAAAGTATTCCGAGCAGGTCGGAGTGAACCGGCATCCCGAAGCGGGACCGGTAATGAAATGGAGGACAGGAGAAATGAAGCTCTGATAACCACGGATGAGGATGCGGACGAGCCATTTCATGGAGCGGAAGGCGCAGGTTTCAAGAGAAGTCCTTGGCGCTTGGCCAAACGGAGCCAATCTTGCTCAAGGTCGGCAAAGTCCGCGTCCGCAGCCCGCCAGCGGGCGATGGTGACAAACTGCCACCCAGGAGCGATCTCTGCGCGATGTGCCCGGATAATCTCCCGGAGCTGTCTCCGCACGCGGTTGCGCACGACGGCCTTCCCCAGCCGCTTGCTGGTGACCAGACCAAACTGAAAATCAGCGACAGAGTCATCACGCAGCAATGCCAGGACAAAAAAGCGGCCCGCCTGGCTGCGCCCCTTCTCCTTGATCCGCGCGAAATCGCGGGACTCCTTCAAATGAAGGCGGGAAGGAAGACGCATGGGCGGGCCTGCCTGCTCTAGGCGTGCTGCTGCACGTGGCGCTTATAATGGATTTCCACGCCCACGGGCATGAGACGCTTGCGACCACGGGCGCGACGGCGACGCAGGATGTCGCGGCCATTTTCAGTCTTCATGCGTTTACGGAAACCGAACTGGCGTTTCCGGGTGCGCTTGGATGCTTGGTAGGTCCTCTTGGGCATAATCGTGTGGGGTGCTAAAACGTCTTTTTCCTTTGCAATGGGCCCGGCGCATCATCGAAAACTGCCTGATCCCCCGCAACAGGGGGCGCGAGATTACGCAGACTCACTGCGTTGTCAAATGCGTGGTGATAGCAGCTTTGCAGCCGGGAACCCGAAATTACCGAACTTTCAGCAATTCCACGTCAAAAATCAGCGCCTCATTGGGTCCGATGTCACGTCCGGCGCCGCGTGGGCCGTAGGCTAGCTTGGAAGGCAGATACAGGCGATATTTGGCACCCTCTTTCATGAGCTGCACACCTTCGGTCCAGCCTGCGATCACCCGGTTCAGAGGGAATTCAATGGGCTCCCCCCGCTTGTAAGAGCTGTCGAAGACCTTGCCGTCGATCAGCGTGCCTTCGTAGTGCACCAGCACCGTATCCGTGGCGGATGGGCTCTTGCCTGTGCCTTCGGTGATCACTTTATATTGCAGACCGCTCGCGGTGACGGTCACGCCGTCTTTTTTTGCGTTGTCTTCAAGAAACTTTTCTCCTTTGGCGAGTGCGATGTCTGACATAATAGGATGGATGGGGTTGGTTTAAAAAACGAAGGAAGCGGAGTCTAGCGAGCCTGCTCAAATGCGCAACCCAAGCCTCCTTTGTACGATTTGTAAAAAAACATGTCCAATCGTCAACTCCTGCCGCCTTGTGACGTAAACCTCTCTATCTCCGCCATGATTCCTGTCCCCCACCACGAAGTACTGACCAATCGCCGTGACTTTTTGCGCCGTGGCGGTGCAGGATTTGGAGCCCTGGCGCTCTCTTACCTCCTCGGGGAAAATCCCCTTTCCGCCGCCCTGGGGGATGAAGGCGGCCAGGCCGGCAGCCCGATGTCCGCCAAGCTGGCCCATCGCATGGGCAAGGCGAAGAGCGTGATCTTCCTGTTCATGGAAGGTGGCCCTAGCCATCTGGATACCTTTGATCCCAAGCCGCTGCTGAGAGAACTTCAGGGCAAAGAACTGCCGCCCAGCTTTGGCCAGGTCATCACGGCCATGGGTGAAAGCCGCGCCCCGCTGCTGGCGGACAAGCGTGAATGGAAACAGCATGGCCAGAGCGGCATGTGGATTTCTGACTGGCTGCCCCACACCGCCAAGGTGGCCGATGAACTCTGCGTCATCCGTTCCTGCGTCTCCGATGGCATCAACCACGCGGGTGGCGTCTGCCAGATGAATACCGGCAGCATTTTCGGGGGTCGTCCTTCCTTGGGTTCGTGGGTGAACTACGGCCTGGGCACACAGAATCAAAACCTGCCCGCTTTCGTCGTCTTGAAAGACAGCGATTCGCAGGTGGTCAACGGCGTGCGCAACTGGGGCAGCGGCTTCATGCCCGCCGTCTATCAGGGCGTGCAGTTTGATCCCGATGGCACCCCCATTGCCAATTTGATGACGCCCAAGGGCATCAGTGATCAGCGCCAGCGCGCCAAGCTGAATTTCCTCAGCAAAATGAACGGCCACTATGGCGAATCCCGCACGGATAACAGCCAGCTCGATGCCCGCATCAAGGCCTATGAACTGGCCTTCCGCATGCAGGCCGAGGCCCCAGAAACGGTGGACCTGGCCAAGGAATCCGAAGCCACCAAAAAACTTTACGGTTTGGATGATCCGAAGACCGCCACCTTTGGCCGCAATTGCCTCCTCGCCCGCCGTCTGGTGGAGCGTGGTGTGCGCTTTGTGCAGCTTTATTCAGGCGCTGGCAGCCGCTGGGATGCCCATAACAAGATCGAGGACAACCACAGCAAATACTTTGGCCAGACGGATAAGCCCATCGCCGGACTCATCATGGACCTCAAATCCCGTGGCCTGCTGGATGAAACCCTCATCATCTGGGGTGGCGAATTCGGCCGCACACCGATGAGCGAAGGCGGCGACGGACGCGACCACAACCCCACCGGCTTCACCATGTGGATGGCAGGCGGCGGCATCAAAGGTGGCCAGGTCATCGGCAGCACGGATGAACTCGGCCTACGCGCTGTGGATCAAAAAATGCACGTCCACGATCTCCACGCCACCATCCTTCACCTCATGGGCGTGGACCACACCCGCCTCATCTATAAGTACAAGGGCCGTCCAGAACGCATCGACCAAAACGAAGGCCACGCCTTCACGAAGATGCAGATGGCTTGAAGTGCGGGCAAGTCATCGCGGGCGGTTGTCAGGCTCAGTGCCAGCAACCGCCTTACAGCCCAAACGCCTCCGGCAGCAGCTCCGCGATGGTGCGGGTCACAGGCTGACCCTGCTGGAGAAAGGTGACCTCCGTCCGACCACCGGGCAGGGAAAATTCCGCAATGACTTGGCGGCAGGCACCGCAGGGTGGGAATTCATGGCCCAGGCAGATGACGGAAAGCCGCGCCACCTTCATCCCCGGACCTTCAGCGGCCACGGCTTGGAATAGCGTATTCCTTTCCGCACACACGGTTAGGCCGTAGCTGGCATTTTCCACATTGCAGCCGGTATAGATCTTTCCGGCCACCGTTTCCACAGCACAGCCGACCTGGAACTTCGAATACGGTGCATAGGCTTTTTCAGCAGCGCTGCGGGCCTGGGAAAGAAGGTCAGACATGCGGGTATGATGACACAAAAAAGCGGAGGCAGGTACCTAGACCTGACTCCGCTTCAAAATGGCAGCTCAAAATAAAAGCCGCCTGCGCCTGTCTTACAGCGCCTTGAACTTCACTTCCTTCCACTGCACTTTGAAAGGGCCGCTGCCCTTTTTGATGCCGTGCACCTGGAAGCCGATGTAGCCTTCAGGATCGTTCGGCTGGGTGAAGTCAGCGGTTTTCACACCGTTCACGAAGCTCTGGTAGTGGTCGCCTTTGACGACGATGCGGTAGTGGTTCCATTCGCCCTTTTTGAAAGCGGCTTTGGCTTCTTCCGTACGCACAGCTTCGGTCTTCGTCAGGATGCTCCACCAGGTACCACGACGGGCTTCGTCATAGAAATCACCAGCGGTGCCGTTGACGGCGATCTCGCACTGGGGGCCGTAAAGGCGGTCAGCCGGGAGGGGCTTGCCGCTTTTGCTGCCTTCCAGGACAGGGTCGCCTTCTTTGGCCAGCTTGCTGCGCACTTGCACACCGGAATTGAGCTCATCAGCGGTCTTCACCTGGAATTCGAGCTCGAAGTCCTTGAAAGGGCCTTTGGCCAGGAAGGTATTGCCGCTGCCGTCCACCGTGGTGCCGGTGAGGATACCGTTTTCGACAGTATAGGTGGCCTGGCCGCTGACGACTTTGGCGTCGTCCAGACCGTCTTTGAACCAGGTTTGCCAGCCGTCTTCAGCCTGTGCGCTGAGGGAAAGGGCGGCCACGAGAGAAATGATGAGTTGGTTTTTCATGGGGCAGAAAGAACGGCGGTCGCAGGAAAATCCATCGCCAAAGCGTGAAAAAGACGATATACTTAACTTATCTTAATTAATTAGGTGGGTTTTAACCCGATTAAAACCCCAAAATAATCCAGTTCCAACTTGAACAAACAAGTTGGATGGGTTTTAATGCCATTAATTCCGGGTTTTTATCCCATGGCGCGCCCCTCAAACAGCTTCGATTCGGTCTCGATGACCATCGCTGTCACTCCCCAGATCAAGATGTATCTGGAGGATTTGACCCTCGATGGCACATACGGGAGCAGTCCAGCTGAGGCCGCACGGCTGCTGATCAGCCAGGCGATCGAGGCGAAGATGAAGGATGGGCTGCTGACGCGGAGGAAGTTCATGATTCAAGACGGCGAAGTGATGGCTCTGCCACTGCCCGCCTAACCTCATTCTACACCGATGACCACGCAACACGATCTTCAAAGCGACACCCAGGTGTTCACCACTATCATGAACTTAGAAATGAACGACAAGGACCGCAGTCCACGCGGCGGCTGGAATTCCGATGCCCGTCTGGAAGTGCTGGCCAACGAAATCGTCCGTTACATGCCGGATCTGGCCCAGCTCCTGGTGCAGAGCGGCATGCAGAAAATGGCGGCCTGATCCTGCTGGCTGGAATTCCCCTCCTTTTATCAGGACAAGAGGCCAACGTCGCTGACGTTGGCCTTGTCATTTCCAGACGCGGCGTCCATGTCTCCCTGTGCTATCTGAAGAGCCAGCCCACATGCTTCATGAAAAATGGCCGCTGACAGCCCGTCCTAGTTGAATCCACTTCTTTTCCCCATGCCTTCCTTTTCCAAAAATCTGCTGCCTGCACTGGCTATCCTCATGGGCCTGAGCGCCTGCGCCACGGTGAAACGTTTCACACCGGACGTGACCAAGATCCCGCTGCCGTCTCTGCCCAAGTTTTCCACGCTGAAAAAAGTCACCAGTATCCTGCCGGGCATGCCGGACAGCGATAAAGCCACGGAGGATGATCCAAAGCTGCCCTTCAATGCCCGTGGCACCCTGGGCTATGGCCACACCCTGCGCCTGCACGTTTATGAAGGAAGCCGCTCCACCAACCGCATCTATAATGGTGTGGCCATGATCGACGCCCAAGGCGTGATCAACTTTGGCGAAATCGGCAGCGCCAAGATCGGCGGAGCCACATTACCAGAGGCGGTGGAGGCGCTCAAAGGCACCTTCCGCATTGGCCTTCGTGTGACACGCCCCATCACCATCCATGTCCTTTCCGTGGAGGATGTGCCCGTCGTCGCCATCACTGGAGACGTCATCAAGGATGAATTCATCCCTGCCTGGGATGGCATGAGCATCCAGCAAGCCGTCACCGTGGCCGGAGGCCGTAAACTGGGCTCCACCAACCGCACTGTTTACGTCATCCGCGAAGGCAACCGCCGCTTTTACTCCAGCCTGGAAGCCGCAGACAAAGCCGAGCCTGAGCCGGGTGACATCATCTTCCTTTCCCCTGACATCTAAATTTCATGATCGAGCACATCGGTGGCAATCCAGCCGCAAACCAATCCCCTTGGGGCAGTCTTTTTAAAACCATCGTCATCCTGCGCATCGGTGCCGGGGCACTGCTGCTGACACGCCACGGCTGGCAGGCCGCCCAGGGTGCCTATGACTTTCTGTGGAAGGAGCAGGCCTGGGACTGGGTAAAAGCCTTCAGCGATGCCGGGCTGCCCTACCCCACGCTGCTGGCCCCGACCATGGCCATCATCGTGGCCGCAGTCGCCGTCAGCTGGTGCCTGGGCTTTCTCACCCGCCTGTTTGCCGTGGTCTTCATGCCTGTGGCCATCGGTGTCATCGCCATGGCAGGCCCTTCCTACACGGAGGTCGGCTGGCTTTACATGATCATCTCCGTGACCCTGCTTCTTTATGGATCGGGCGCGGTCTCCATCGACAAGCTCTTCCGCATCGGTGCCTCCTGGGGCCAGCCGAAGAAAAAGAGGTGGTGAAAAAGCGGAGCCTCATGCCCCTGGCAGAAGGCCGCCCCCTAACTGCCTAACATTAAGTATCCAAATCGTGAGGACCCTTCCTCCGCCGCCTCTCCATGCCCATCCCCCGTCCAGCCGCCCCCGCTCCCATCACGGAGCGCGTGCTCTCCATCGATCCCGCGCTGCGCAATACCGGCTGGGCGATTGTGGAAAAGACCGGACGGGAGATGAAAGCCATCGCCTACGGGGTGATTTCGAATTCCCCGAAGCTCCTCCATTCCGGCTGCCTGGTGGCCATCCGGGAGCAATTGCACGATGTCATCCGCCAGCATGCACCCACCGTCTGCGCCATCGAAGCCACCATCTATGTGCAGAGTTTTAAGACCGCCATCGTCCTGGGCACCGCCCGCGCTGCCTGCCTCATCGCTGCGGCGGAGCACGGCATGGCCATCTATGAATATGCACCCAAGGAGGTGAAACAGGCCGCTGTGGGCCGTGGCGCAGCTCAAAAAGAACAGGTCGCCTTCATGATCCGCTCCATGCTACGCCTCCGTGAAACACCCCCGGCGGACGCTGCGGACGCCCTGGCCGTGGGCATCGCCCATTTCCAAAATGCCGATGCAGGCGCTGCGATCACGCGGGAAATGAAGAGAGTGTAAAGACCCACTGCTTGGAAACCCGATCTCCACCAAGCCTGGGGTCTCCTAGCGTTGAATCTCTCACGTGAATGTCACACCATTTTCTCACGTTTGATAAATGTTGCATACAAGACTCTCATATTTCTAAAAAATATTCTGCCGACTTGATTTTTGAACAGTTTTGAGGCTATGTTTACAATTACCATACCTCAGTCATGTCGTCTGCCAGCCAACCTCCGTCCAGCTCGGACCGCCTTTTCATAGGCCATCCGGGACCGATGACAGGTAATTTGCTAAAAAAGCTGGAGGAACGCCGCACCTGGCGGTTGCAGGAGACGGCCTCTCCGCACCTGTGGGTACTGGTTTCCATTTTGGGGGATTTAATCATGGCCGTCGCGGCCGGATACGGTGCGTATTGGCTGCGCTTTCATTCCCTCAAAGACTTCGGAAACTGGGATGACCTGACCCTGCGCCAATACACCGGCCACATGACCCTGGGCACGCTCACGCTGCTTCTGGCCCTCGGCTGGCAGGGCATCTATGACCGCAACGTCCTGCTGCGGAACCGATGGATCGCCTCCAAAATGGCCAAGGCCGTGCTGATCTGGACACTGGGTTTCCTGGCCCTGACCCTGGCGTTAAAAATGCAGCCGGCCATCTCCCGTGTCTATGTCGCCCTCAACGGTGCCTGCGCCCTGCTGCTGCTGCTGGGCTGGCGCATCATCTTCAATGCCTTTCTGCATCGGCCACGGCGTATCCACACGCTCCAGCAGCGCACCCTCTTCGTCGGCTGGAATGAGGATGCCCAGCGACTGTGGCAGACACTGAGCAGTGACACCGCGCATGCCTTTGACCTCATCGGCTGGGTGGATGCCTCCGGCTGGCGGGAAGCACCGCCGCCCCCCTCAGACATTCCGCTGGTGGGCTATCTGGAGGACATCCACCGCGTCATCGCCCGGCATGAAGTGGATATGATCATCGTCGCCGACCTCCCCCGTCAGCACCTGGTGGAGCTGGCGAACCTCTGTGAGCGGGAGATGATCCAGTTCAAGCTCGCCCCCTCCGTCTTCCGCATTTTCGTCTCCGGTCTTTCGCTGGAAACCATCGCCGGGACGCCGGTGCTAGGCGTCAACCGTTTGCCGCTGGACAACACACTGAACGTCCTGGCCAAGCGCGCGCTGGACATCGCAGGTGCCCTTGTCGGCCTGACTTTGAGCGCGCCATTGATCGCCTTTTTCGGCTTCATGGTCTGGTGGGAATCCGGCGGTCCCATCTTTTATCATCAGCGCCGCTGGGGCATGAACGGCGTGCCTTTTGACATCATCAAGATCCGCTCCATGAAGCTGGATGCGGAAGCGGGCAAAGGACCCCAATGGTGCGCTGCGGATGATCCCCGCCGCCTGAAGGTAGGCGCTTTCATGCGGCGATGGAACATTGATGAGGTGCCGCAATTTTGGAACGTGCTGAAAGGGCAGATGAGCCTCGTCGGTCCGCGCCCGGAGCGGCCGGAGCTGATCGCCGCCTTCAAGCATGAGATCCCCCATTACAATGCCCGCCACCACGCCAAGCCTGGGATGACCGGCTGGGCCCAGGTGAAAGGCCTGCGCGGGGATACGGATCTGGCGGAACGCATCCGCTGTGACCTCTGGTACCTGGAAAACTGGAGCCTGATGCTGGACCTGCAAATCATGTTCCTCACCTTCTTTAAGCGCGACAATGCTTATTGAGGCGTCTCACATACTGCATTCTTTCTTTTTTTCTTGATGTAGAATGGCCCTATCCGCGATGTTAGGCTGATTTTTCCCAACCCCCCGACCAAATACCGTGTCTGCGAGTCTTTCGAGCTTTTCCAATCTGCTGGATAATCATGCTGCCAAACTTCTCAGTGAAGGGCGTCTGGAGGAGGCGCTGAACGCTGCCACCAGTGCCCTGTCTGGTCTGCGGGAGGCCGTGGAGGATGATCCTGCGGAGGCTCCCCGCCTCTTCGCCGGCCTGCAAGTCCTTGCCGACATCCAGCGGGAGATGGGAGACGTCAGCGGATCCGAGGCCAGCTATGGCGAAGCCCTGGAGATCTCCGGGCGAGCGACCATCCCCCCCGTTGAAGTCGCCCGCGTGCGCACCCAACTGGCCACGCTGCTGGATTTTAGCCAGCGTGAGGCCGAAGCCATCCCGCTTTATGAACAGGCCATCAGTGACTACGAAGCCCTGACCCCACCCAGTGAGGAGACTGCCGCCCAGCTCCGCAACAACTTGGCCATGATTTATAAAGGCCTGGGCAAATTTGCCCTGGCGGAGCAGCATTACCTGCGGTCGCTGGAAACCCTGGAGGCCAAACGCGGCCGCGAAACCGAAGAAGTCGCCTCCGTTTATAACAACCTGGGCAGTCTTTACTACACCGCCGGATTCCCGGACCAGGCCAAGCAAATGTTCACCGAGGCTCTGGAAATCCGCACGCAGCTGCTGGGCGGAGATCACCCGGATGTGGCCCAGTCCCATTGCAACCTGGCCACCGCCAATCATGAGCTGGGGGACAATGCCGCCTCCATCCAAAACTTCGAGCACAGCCTGCGCATTCTCGAGCATCACCTGCACGATGAAGTCGTCAGTTATGAGGCAGTCAGTCTGGATTACATCGCCCTGCTGGAAAACCAGGGGGAAGACAAAAAAGCTGCCGCTGCCCGCAAGCGCATGGAAAAGATGCTGGCCACCGTCGCCTGACATCCTTTGGCACTAGCCGCCATTTCTCCTGTGGCGCGTGCACTCATTCTGCTGCGTAATGCATCCTCATGCGCACCGTAGCCATCCGTCTCGCCCTCCTCGCCCTCGCCTCCGTCTTCACCCTGACGGCCTGCTCACGCAAAGACGTGCTGGTCATCGGCCTGGATGCCACTTATCCCCCTTTTGAATTCAAGGACCCCCAGGGTAAAGTCACCGGCGTCAGCGTCGCCATTGGCGATGAGATCGGCAAGACGCTGGGCAAGAAAGTGGAGTACCGAAACATGAGCTTCGATGGCCTCATCCCTGCGCTCCAGTCCGGGCAGATCGACCTCATCATCTCCTCCCTGACCGCCAACGACCAGCGCCGCCAGTCCATTGATTTTTCGGATCCGTATGTCAAAACCGGCCTGTCCATTTTGGCCGCGAAAAACTCCACCGTCCAATCCGTGAATGACCTCCGCACCCCTGGCCGGAAACTGGCCGTGCGCGTCGCCACCACCGGGGAGCAATGGTGCCGGGCAGAGCTGCCCGAGGCTAAGTTGGTGGCGCTGGATACCGATGCCGCCTGCGTGCTGGAGGTGGTGAATGGCACCGTGGATGCCTGGGTGTATGACCAGGTCTCCGTGATGAACTACCACGAGCAGCAGCCCGATCGCACCCGCGCCCTGCTGAGCCCCATCCGCGAAGAAGTCTGGGCCGTCGGTCTAAAAAAGAACCGCGACGAGCTGAAGACCCAGGTCAATGAAACCCTCGCCCGCATGAAAAAAGAAGGTGCTTTCGCCAAACTCGCCGACCAGTACTTGGCGAAAGAACGCGACCTCATGACAGCCCAGGGCCTGCCCTTTGTGTTTGAGTGAAGCCTCCTGTGGCTGCTCGCGCCAGCGAGTGGGCGAGCTTTCTCCTGGCTTCGACACATCCCAAACCTCCACGCCCTGGCGGGCACAGCTACGTGTGGCTGCTCGCGCCAGCGAGTGGGCGAGCTTTATCTTGGCATCGGCACCTCTCAAACCCCACGCCCTGGCCAGACTGTTTCAAAACTCGCTGAGAAGTGAACAGGGCAACTCTAGGACTGGTTTTGGGATGCGGGAGAGGGGGCTAAGGTAGGAGGATTTTATTTTTAGATGGCCAGGCCGCTTTTGGGTTCTTAGCCACTGGCCGTCCTTTTCGCATCCGGTCGGCTTTGACTGCCTCTCCCTGGGCACTCCTTTGCCTCCTCAGGCGGCGGTCGCAGCCCGTTTGCCGAGGTGTTTGATCAGTTCCCCTGTGCCGACGATGTTCAGAACGCGGCGCATGTTGTAGCCCA